>JAWOIA010000038.1:0-71896 GCA_046484885.1 Desulfosarcina sp.
CCCGGGGTGACGGCATCGTGGGGGTACTGCGCTTGACCGATGTCTTTAAACTGGTGTGCGAGCGAATCAAGGCCTGCCAGTCGGGGTGATAACGATTAATTTCAAGTGGGAAGGAACAATCCCATGGCCGACGTTGAATCCGTTAACAGTGATGCAACCATCCAGTCGATCGTTGTCAGGTCGGCCATCGCCCTTTCCCTGGGCATTTTGGTGATGCTTCTGCCGCGGCCCGACAACCTGACCCCGGAGGGGCACCGCCTGCTGGCGCTGTTGACCACCGTGGTCATTCTGTGGGTCACCGAGGCGGTGCCCATCGGCGTCACGGCGCTGCTGGCCGGCGCCGGCCTGATCCTGCTGCTGGTCTGCAGCGTGTGCATGATGTTCTACTGGCCCCTGATCGGTTTCATTTAACCGGCAGATGGACGGTGCCACCATGTGGGTCCGCATCAGCCTGAAATATCGAATCTACCTCCTGCTAAGCGCCATCTTCCTGGTGACCGTATCCGGCACGACAGTGATGATCTGGTACTCTCACAGCATCGAAGGCGTGCTGAACACCATCACCGATGAAAACCTGGCGGCCTTTAAAAACGCCGATGCCCTGGAGGTCTCCCTGGTCAACCAGAAAGGTTTCGTCTCCTACTACATTCTGGACCGGGATCCGAACTGGCTGACCCAGCTGGAGCAATACCGTCTGGTTTTCGAGGAAAATTTAGATCAGGCCCAGGCGCTGATTCAATCCACCGGTCAGCGGCAGACCATCGCCCGCATCGCCGACGAATTTGATCGCTACGTCCGGGAAAAAGACCAGGTCATCCACCATTACGGGACCGGCGAGCCCCAGATCGGCCAACGGCTGCACCAGGAGGTTCGGCACCGTTTTTCCACCATCCTTGGGATGTGCGAAGCGTATAAAGGGGAGCACATGCAAGCCATCCTGGCGGTCAAACAGCGCGCTCTCAACGAGGCGGGGCAGCTGCGGGACACCGCCATGACCGTCATTGTGACCCACCTGCTGCTGTTGCTGCTGCTGGCCTACCTGCTGGTCCACCAGGTCCTGAATCCGGTTCGGGCCCTGGTTCTTGAGACCCGGCGCAGCGACACGGCCCAGGCTTGCGGCAATGATGTCCAGACCCTGAAGCAGAGTGTGCGGGGACTAATCAAGGATGCGGGCGAAGCCCAGGTGGAGCTGGAAAAGAGCCGCGAGAATCTGGCGCAGGCGGAAAAGATGGTCATGGTGGGCAAGCTCGCGGCCGGCATGGCCCACAGTGTGCGCAACCCCTTCACGTCGGTCAAGATGCGCCTGTTCTCACTGAGCCGCTCCCTCGAGCTGTCCGGCACCCAGAAAGAAGATTTCGAGGTCATCTCCGAGGAGATCGACCACATCGACACCATCGTGCAGAATTTCCTGGAGTTTTCCCGCCCCCCCCGGCTCAAGATCCAGCCGGTCAGCCCATCCAGCGTGGTCAACACCGCCCTTCAACTCCTGTGCTATCGCCTGGAATCCTATCATGTCACGGTCGCGATTCATCGCTCCCGTCTGCTGCCGACCATTGACGCCGATCCGGACCAGCTCAAAGAGGTGCTGGTCAACCTGATCATCAACGCCTGTGAGGCCATGACCGGCGGCGGCACCATCGACATCCACGAACTGCTCTCGGACGGGCCGCAAGGAGCGCCGCGGGTCGAGATCCGCATTACCGACAGCGGCCCGGGCATTTCCCCCGCCGTCGCCGACAAGGTGTTCGACCCCTTTTTCACCACCAAGGAGGAAGGCAGCGGACTGGGGCTGAGCATCGCAACCCGCATCATCCGCGAGCACGGGGGGCACATCCACTTCAGTTCGCTCGAGGGACGGGGGGCCTCTTTTTGCATCTTACTGCCCATCCGCGGAGGGCACCGGTGAGCACCATCCTGATTATCGACGACGATGACCAACTGCGCATCAGCTTCGAGCGGCTGCTCACCGGTGAAGGGTACACGGTGCGCACCGCGGCATCGGGTGAAGCGGGCCTGCGCATGCTCCACAATTCCATGCCGGACCTGGTGTTTCTGGACCTGCGTCTGCCGGGAATCAACGGACTGGAAACTTTCCGCCAGATCCACACGATCGATCCGAAACTGCCGGTGGTCATCATGACCGCCTTCGGCACCACCGAAACGGCCATCGAAGCCACCAAAATGGGCGCCTTCGACTACCTGCTCAAACCCTTCGACGTTCCCAAAATGCTCGACACCGTCCGCCAGGCCCTTGAGGCGGGCCGATTCATGCGCTCACCGGTGGATTTGGACGCCTCGCCGGACCACAGCCGGGGCGAAGCCATCATCGGCAAAAGCCCGGCCATGCAGGTGGTTTACAAAGCGATCGGCCGCGTTTCGGCTACCGATGCCACCGTTCTTATCCGCGGCGAATCGGGGTCGGGAAAAGAGTTGGTGGCCCGGGCGCTTTACCAGTACAGCACCCGCGCCCAAAAGCCATTTCTGGTAATCAACTGTGTGGCCATTCCCGACACCCTTCTGGAAAGCGAGCTGTTCGGCTATGAAAAAGGCTCGTTTACCGGCGCCGCCCACCGCCGTTTAGGCAAAATCGAACAAGCCGGTGGAGGCACGGTTTTCCTGGATGAAATCGGAGATATGCCCGTCAACCTCCAGGCCAAGATATTGCGCCTGCTGCAGGAACGCAGCATCGAACGGCTGGGTGGGCGGGAAACGATCCCGGTGGATGTACGCATCATCGCCGCCACCAACCGAGACCTGGAAAACCTGATCAGCAGCGGGCATTTTCGCGAAGACCTCTACTACCGCCTCAAAGTGATCACCATCCAGCTGCCGCCTCTGCGGGAGCGCAGTGCGGATATCCCGCTTCTGACGCACTATTTCATGGCGCGTTTCTCTGCCGAACTGGGCATCGACAACCCGGGAATCAATCGCGAAGCCATATCCATGTTGGTTTCCAGCCCTTGGCCCGGGAACGTCCGGGAACTCGCCAATACCTTGCAGAAAGCGCTGATTTTCAACCGGGGCGCCCCACTGAGCCTGAGCGACATCGCCCAAGCGACCGGCGGCGACTCGGCCAGCAACCCGCTTGCGGAGCCGACCGGGGAGGATGGGATGCGGGCCTGGATTCGCAGTCTGCTGCTGCAGGGGGAGTCAGAGAACCGCTTCGAAAACTGCATGGACCACTTCGGCGCCCTGTTGGTAGGCGAAGCGCTGAGACTGACCGGCGGCAACCGCTCCCAGGCCGCCAAACTCCTGGGCATGTCCAGACCGACCATTCACGCCAAGATCGATCGCTACAAACTGAAAATTGAAACCCTGGTAAAACCCGAGGGTGACCGTCGGGGGTAAGGGCCCTTTTGACGCGTGAGCGCAGTCCGGCGCCGTTTCAAAGCGGGTCTTGGGGGATCGAACGCATTCAGGGGCCGTCTCAACCGGCCGGCACCACGCCTTTGGTGATGTGGGCATAAGCACTGTGATTATGGATCGACTCAAAATTTTCGGCGCTGACTGAAAACCAGATGATATTGTCATCGGCATTGAGGCGTTCGGAGATGTCCCGCACCACATCCTCGACGAATTTGGGGTTGGAAAAACCCCGCTCGGTCACCTGCTTCTCGTCCACCCGCTTCAACACGGAGAAAACATCACAGGAGGCGCAGGATTCGACCAGTTCGATCATGTCCTCCAGCCAGATAAATCTCTTGAAGCGCGTCTGAAGCTGGACGATTCCGCGCTGATTGTGGGCGCCCTGATCCGATATCTCCTTGGAACAGGGGCAGACCGAGGTGATGGGGACATTGACTTCGGAGACCAGATCGATTTCGTTGCGCGAATTACTCGAGCCGATGATCCGGCAGTTGTAATCCATCAGGCCCGGAGCCTGGCTGACCGGGGCCTGTTTTTCGATGAAATAAGGGAAGCTGACTTCGATATGGGCTGAGGCGGCATCGAGGTTTCTTTTCATGGCTTCGAGCAGCACCGAAAACTTTTTCAATGATATTTCCGGCTTGAGCAAATGCAGCATCTCAACAAACCGGCTCATGTGGATGCCTTTGTACTCCTGGGGCAAGTCGACATACATGTTGATATCGGCAATGGTATTCTGGGAGCCATCACGGCGGTCTTTGACGCGGATCGGGTAGCGCAGATGCTTTATGCCGACCTGGTCGATGGCGATGTTGCGGTGATCCGGTTCGTTTTGGACATCCTTCATGATTTGCCCACCTGACGGCACGGGTCGTGCCTCGCTTTCGGAGCGGATTGAACTGCTGCATCCGTGTCTATTTCAACAGGTACGCCGGCTTGACATGGCTCATGGCCCGGTAGATGTTGTTCCTGACCTTGTGGTTGGTCCGGTAAAGCCCTTCGAGCATGGCTTTGATTTGCGAGCGTTTGGTTTTACCGGCCGATGGGCAGGGGTTGGTGTAGCAGGGGAACCGTTGGGTTCGCGCAAACCGACGGATGCTTTTTTCTTCCACCATGGCCAGCGGCCGGATCACGGTCATTCGGCCGTTGAAAAACTCCTGCAACGGCAGCATGGTGCTGATTTCACCCGCATAACAGATGTTCAAGAAAAACGTTTCAATCAAATCGTCCTTGTTGTGACCCAACGCCAGCTTGGTGCAACCAAAGTCAGCGGCAATTTCGAACAGCCGCTTGCGCCGCAGACGGGAACAGAGAAAGCAGGGGTTTTCGCGATTGGCGGCGCTGTGGGCCACGATGCCGTGGTCGGTCCGGTCAACGGTCAGGCAGTAGCCCAACTGCCGGCAGGTGTCGGCCACCTCGTCGCCGCAACCGCCGGCAAATCCGGGATCAACATAAATCGGAAAGAGGTCGTACTGCACGGGGACCCGCTGCCGCCGCTCGGTCAGCGACCACAACAGCGTCAGACTGTCCATGCCGCCGGAGAGGCCGACCGCGATACGGTCACCATCCTGGATCATGCCGTAGCGGTGAATGGCCTTGCCGACCAGCCGGTTCAGGTCCCTATAGGTGGTGCTGTGCCGGGCCAATGCACGCTCTTCCCATTCAACCACTCATTGATCGCTATCACGCTTCTCAACCACTTTTCCGGCGGCAATCTCGCGAAGGGCAACCACAATGTCCTCGTTCTTCGGAGAGCTGACCAGGTACTCCGAGCCTTCGCGGATCTGTCGGACCCGGGCAGCTGTCATATGAACCAGCTTGAAACGGTTCGGTACTTTTTCCAGACAATCCTCAACTGTTATTCTCGCCACAACCCGCCTCCTTTTTACAAAATCTCCACCAATTCATAAACCCGTTTGCCGCCCGGCGCCTGAAGCACGATCGCTTCGCCGGGTTTTTTGCCGATGAGCGCTTTGCCCAAGGGTGAAGTGACTGAAATAAGGCCTTTTTCAATGTTGGATTCTTCGGGGCCCACCAGCTGATAGGCCACGCCCTCTCCGGTGTCGACATTTTCGAGAACCACCGTGCAGGCAAAAACGGCCCGATCCTTGGGCAAGTTGTCGGCATCGATGATTTCAGCATGTACCAGTTTGTATCCCAGTTCGCTGAGCCGGCCTTCAATAAAGGCCTGGCGTTCCTTGGCGGCTTCATATTCCGCATTTTCACTCAGATCGCCATGGGCGCGAGCCTCTTCAATGGCCCGGATGACCCGCGGCCGTTCGACGGACTTGAGGTGTTCCAGCTCTTTTTTCAAGGTCTGAAACCCATTTCTGGTCATGGGTATTTTTTCCACTGCGCAACTCCTGAACTGTACTCGATGTCGTTTTTTTTTAGCCGCGTAGACGTTTGAAAAGGGTTTACGCCGATAGAAAAACAGATCCCCATGGCACCGCCACTGGGGAATCGGTCGTTCCGGTTTACGGCTGTTGTGATGCGTTAAGGGGTTCGTCTCCCTTTGGCGTAAGCTCTGCGTCGGCCGTTTAAATCAGCATGGTCCAATTTTTTACCATTTGGCGATGATACTGCTGCCGGCGTGGATTTTGTCACCGATTTTGACCCGGATATCGGTTTGACCGGGCAGGTAAATGTCCAGCCGCGAACCGAAGCAGATCATGCCGAAACGTTGTCCGCGCTGCATGCGGTCACCGGTCTGAACCCCACAAATGATACGCCGGGCAACCAAGCCGGCAATCTGGACAAAACCCACCTGTTTGCCGTTTGAACTTTCCAACAGCAGGGCGTTGCGCTCGTTGTCCGTGGACGCTTTGTCCCGGTTGGCCGCAAAAAATTTTCCCGGGTAGTAGGTCACCCTCCGGATTGTCCCCTCGTGAGGAATGCGGTTGACATGGACATTGAACACGGACATGAAGATGCTGATCCGGGTGCAGGCCCCATCGAAGTATGGGGTCTGATCGACCGCCTGTACCTGGATCACCTTGCCGTCGGCAGGCGAGACAATGACCCCCGCCTCAGACGGCACCAATCGATCGGGGTCCCTGAAAAAATAACAGATGAAACCCGTTACCACCAGCCCGAGCACAGCCAAAAATCCAGCACCGAGCAGAGCGAAAACAGCAGTGGCGAAAGCGGCGGCGAAAATGAACGGATAGCCGGCCTTGGCCACCGGAAAGGCGGTTTGACTGGGCGGATCGGGCCAATTTGATGATGTCATGGGACGCTCCCCGGCGCCAACCTGGGCCGGTTAAAAACTTTTTTCAACCCTTTTGGTGGGTTACCTATATCCAATGCCCGCTGCTCTGTCAATAACTAGTGTCCATCCATAAACGGTTATTTGGCCCGATATCGGCGTTATGCTCAAAATTTTATCCTCGGAATATCAAGCATATGCCTGCGGTAAAAATATTCGCATGGCTTGATCTCGACCAAAATTCCTCGTTTCTGGATGGACACTGATATGTCCGGGAGGTGTTTCCAAAAATCCGTCAACCGGGGCCGCTTTGAATCTGAGCGTCGGACGGGCGGACATATTCCGGAATCAGAAGGTCCAGGCCATCGACATCCTGCCGTCGTAAGCGTTCCATGGCCAGCACGCCCACCGACGACGCCCGGATCAAATGTCGGGTCGGGTCGGCCAAACGGATGCGCGCTGAGCGGCTTTGGAAAACCTCACGATAGAGAACGGCACCGGAACCCACCAGGATGGCATCATCTGGCAGCAGGGCCGCCAGCGCCTCAGGCGACCCCACCTGCACCGGGCCGAGCGGCCGGGGCAGACCGCTGTCGCAGCGATAGTGGGCGTGGTACACTTCCCCCCGCCGGGCATCAATCACGACAACCACAGGGGTGGTTACAAAGAGAAACGGGACAGCCAGCGCCTCCAGACTGCCGACCCCCACCACCGGAACCTGGGTGGCAGCCGCAAGCCCTTTGACCGTGCTGAGGCCGATTCGCAGCCCGGTGAAGGTCCCTGGCCCGCGGGTAACGGCCAACCCGCCGATTTGGCCGGGTTGGCACCCGCAATCCCCCAGGATCCGCTGAATCATCCGCATGAGGCGGCTGGAGTGGGTGCCACCGGCGGCATAAACCGTCTCCGCAAGCAAATGATCCCCGTGCAGCAGGGCCACACTGCAGCTGGTGCTGGATGTGTCGACGGCCAGCAGCTTCATGCGGGACGCTTGCCCGCAGGTTTTCTTTTGGCCCTCACGGGCCGTTTTTCCGGTGCCGGTTCCAGAGCGATCGCCAGCACCTCATCCATGTTGCGAACCGGAACGAATTTGAGCCGGCGCTTGATGTTTTTGGGGATTTCGGTGAGATCCTTTTTGTTCTTTTCTGGAATGATCACGGTCTGGATACCGGCGCGAAGGGCGCCCAGGGCCTTTTCTCTCAGTCCCCCAATGGGAAGGACCCGTCCGCGCAGAGTGATCTCGCCGGTCATGGCCACATCCTTGTTGACCGGCCGTTCCGTCAGAGCGGAAATCAAGGCCGTGGCCATGGCGATGCCTGCGGAGGGGCCGTCTTTGGGAATCGCCCCGGCCGGCACATGAATATGGATATCGCGGTTGTCGAAGATCGCATCCTTGACATCGAACAGGCTGATATTGGCCCTGGCATAACTCAGGGCAGCCCGGGCCGATTCCTGCATGATCTCACCCAGCTGGCCGGTGAGAATCATCTCACCCTTGCCGTTGATCAGCGACGCCTCCACGTAAAGCACCTCACCGCCGACCTGGGTCCATGCCAGCCCGGTGGAAAGTCCCACCTGGCTCTCCTCCTTGTCCATCTCAGGATAATATTTGGGCGGACCGAGATATTTCTCCAGGGTCTGACGGGTCACCTGAAAGGGGCCCTTTTCGCCTTCGGCGATGCGCCGGGCCACCTTGCGGCAAAGGGTTGCCAGCTCGCGCTCGAGGTTCCGCAGCCCGGCTTCGGAGGTGTATTCGTTGATAACTTGAACCAGAGCGCCTTCGCTGAAGTGGATCTGGCGGGCATGAATGCCGTTTTCCTTGATCTGCCTGGGGATCAGATGGGTGCGAGCGATGGTTTTCTTTTCGTCTTCGGTGTAGCCGGAGAGGTGAATCACTTCCATGCGGTCCAGCAACGCCGAGGGGATGGTATCCGAGATATTGGCCGTCAGTATGAACATCACCTTGGAGAGGTCAAAGCTCAGATTGAGGTAGTGGTCACTGAACTCGGCGTTCTGTTCGGGGTCCAGTGCCTCCAGAAGCGCCGAGGCGGGGTCGCCCCGGAAATCAGCCCCCAGTTTGTCGATCTCGTCCATCATGAAGACCGGGTTTTTAGAGCCGGCCTGTTTTAACCCCTGAATGATGCGCCCGGGCAAGGCGCCGATGTAGGTGCGCCGGTGTCCGCGAATCTCCGCTTCATCCCGTATGCCTCCTAAGGAGATGCGAACAAAGCGTCGTTTCATGGCGTTGGCGATGGCCCGTCCGAGCGACGTTTTACCGACCCCCGGCGGACCCACAAAACAAAGTATGGATCCTTTGGACTGCGGGTTGAGCTTGCGCACACTCAGGTACTCCAGAATGCGATCCTTGATCCGGTCCAGACCGCAATGGTCCTGATCCAGCACCGCTTTGGCCTTTTTGATATCGATGACGTCGGTGGTAGACCGGCTCCAGGGCAGTTCCACCATCCAATCCAGATAGGTCCGCACCACCGACGACTCTGCCGAATCCGGGTGCATCTGCTCTAGCCGGCGCAACTGTTTCTCGGCTTCGGTCTTGGCTTCTCGGCTCATACGCGCTCGTTTGATCTTGATCTTGTACTCTTGGACCTCCTGAGCACGCTCGTCCAGTTCGCCCAGCTCCTTGTGGATCGCCCGTACCTGCTCCCTCAAGAAATAGTCTTTCTGGCTTTTGGAGATCTCGTCCTTCACCTCAGACTGGATCTTGGCCTGCATGGCCGACAGCTCCACTTCACGAAAAAGAAGGTCGTTGACCTTTTTCAGACGCTGAACGGGATCGATGATTTCGATAATCGCCTGCGCCTCGTCGATCTTCAAACGCAGGTTGGAGGCCACCAGGTCTGCCAGTCGCCCAGGCTCCTCGATGCCGGATAGTATGGATCCCACTTCGTTGGTGTACTCACCGCGCAAGGTGAGTATCCTTTCGGAGTACTCCCGAACATTGCGCATCAGCGCTTCGGTTTCCAAATCGACCGTGGGGTATTCCGGCTCCTCGATGAGGTCAATTTTGACCCGAAAAACGGATCGCTTGCGCACATATTTAGCGATGCGGGCTTTGGCGATGCCCTGGACCAAGGCCTTGACGCGGCCATCGGGCAGCTTGAGCATTCTCAGGATCCGGCTGACCGTGCCTATCTGGTAGATCTCCTCGGGTTTGGGGTTTTCGATATTGGGGTCGACCTGGGTGACCACAAAGAGGTAACGGTCCTTGGCAATCGACTCTTCAATGGCGTTGACCGACTTTTCGCGCCCCACGAACAGCGGCAGCAGCATGTCCGTAAAGATCACCACATCGCGCACCGACATCATGGGAAGCACCTTGGGTATGACCGCTTCCGGATCGTCGTCATCTATGATACTGATCAGATCATCCTTATCTGTTTCGCCCATCACCACTCCTAAATAGCGAATATTTGCCGGCCCCAGGGCCCGATTAACCAGCGTTTAACAAAATAAGTCTATAATAAGACTTAATTTTTCTTTGACAATGGACGATGGGGTCTTTTAAGAGATGGTTTCCATCTTCGACTGCCTCCGTGTAAACGGCAAGCTGAGCGTGGCCCGCAGTGGCCGCTAAACGAAACGAGCGCTATGAACCATGGCCTGCCCCTGAACATTCTGACCTTTATCTTCGGCGCCTGCATCGGCAGCTTTTTGAACGTCTGCATTTACCGCATACCGGCCGGCCTGTCCATCATCCATCCGGGTTCGAGCTGTCCATGCTGTCAGCAGATGATTCCCTTTTACGACAACCTTCCTATTTTGAGTTATCTGATGCTCAGGGGCAAATGCCGGGTTTGCAAAACGCCCATTGCCCTGCGCTACCCCATGGTCGAGCTGCTGGGCGGGTTATCCGCCCTCGCCTGCCTGGCTGCATTCGGTCCGACGGTTCAGGCGGCGGTTCTTTTCGTCTTCATCGCCACGCTGATTGTCGTGACCTTTATCGACCTGGACCATCGCATCATTCCTGACGCGATCTCTTTGCCGGGGATCCCGGTCTTTTTTTTGGCCGCTTTTGCCGTCCCCACCGTCACCTGGCACGCCAGTGTCGTCGGGATCGTGGCGGGAGGCGGAAGCCTGTTTGTCGTGGCGTGGGTCTATCAGCTGATCACCGGCAGGGAGGGCATGGGCGGTGGGGATATCAAACTGCTGGCCATGATCGGCGCCATGGTCGGCTGGCAGGGCATCCTCTTTACCCTGTTTGCGGCCTCGGCCATCGGCACCCTGGTCGGTTTGATTGCCATGGTCCGATCCGGTAAAGGCTTGAAACTGGCCATTCCCTTCGGCCCCTTCCTGGCCATGGGCGCGGTCAGCTATCTTTTCTTGGGTGAGGGCCTCACTGCCTGGTATTTCAATATGCTGCGCTAGCGGGGGGCGACGACCCGTTTCATCCGATGGCCAGCAGGCAGGTGCGCAGGTTGCGGTTTTTGCCGTTAATTCCCAAGCGTCGACGGATGGCGAAACGATACCCTTCGACCGTGCGAATGGAGATGCCCAGCAGGCCGGCAATCTCCCTGGCCCGTTTTCCCTGCTTGATCAGGCTCGCCACCCGGATCTCACCGGGGGTAAAGCCCAGGTAATGGAAAGAGAGGCGCCAACTCAGCGACGCAACAATCTCATCGAGGTTGGATTCGATGATCGCGACATAGGCCCGTTGTTTGAGATCCAGCCTGCTGCGCTTCATTTTTTCCAGGTAGGGGCGGATCAGCAGCCGGACGTTGCTGAGGACCTTCTCCTCCAGCTCTCTGCGGTCTGCCTCCCGCTTTTTCATCAGCACCCGCAGCGCCGTGCTCACGTCGGCCAGATCATCGCATCGGCCATCGGGCGATAATCGCCCCTCGACCGGGCGCGCGTCGAGCCCATCGTCCGCCATGGCGGCCGGTCGACCCGCCTCGCACGCCCGCCTATCCTTGGGCCAGATCGTATCCGGGGAGTGATCGACGATGCGCCGAAGGGTTGCGCTCCGAAAACGGCCGCGCCGCTCGCCGCTAGCTGGCCGTTTTAAAATCGCTTTGGGGCCTGGCAGCGTTTTTGGCACGATCTGCTCCTCGTTCGGCCAGGCCGCCCAAAGACGATCTCACCGATCAGGCGATGCCGATGAAGTCGAAATTCATCTTAGCCTGAAAATTCTCCACCCGCTTGAAAATCTCCTTGAGCATGGTCTGCTCGATATGGGTGAGTTTCTTGGGGTTGATGTGGTTGTCCGCTTCCATGCCATCGTCCATGATGGCGGTGATCTGCCTTACGATTCGCAGCTGCATCAGAAAACTGTATGCTTTTTCCAGTTCATCGTGTTCCTGAAAAGAGATGGCTTTGCGAATTCGCAGCTGCTCGAGCCGTTCCAGGGTATTGGTCGCTTCAACGCTGTTTTTCAGCGCGTAGACGCGGGCGAAATCGACGATGGGCGTCATCGCGCTTTTGATGTCCAAGGTGTTGCGATGACGGCCTTTGGACTCCAGGACGAAATTGCGGAAGAAACCGAGCGGCGGTTTGAAATGCAGGGCGTTTTCGGCCAGATGCCGAAAAAAACCCGACCAGCCTTCCAGGGCGGCAAACAGGTGCCGCCGCAGCTCGGTGATCAGCGCGAGTTCCCCATAACCGCCCCGGAAATCGAAAAAAATGCTGGCCTGAAACAGGTCTTCGGCTTCAGCGGTATGAATCCAGTCGTTGAAATAGGTTTTCCAGCGCGAGAGCGGTTGGCACCAGCGTGGATTGCTGGCCATGACCCCGCCGCCGCAAAACTGGTAGCCGGCCTGATTGAGCAGGTTGCAGGCCCTGTTGCCGAATTGATGAAAATAAGCCTCAGCCGCTCCAGCGTCCGTATCTTGTGGGTCCTGGTAAACAATGGCGTTGTCCTGATCGGTCTTCAACGTCTGTTCCCGCCGGCCCTCGCTGCCCATGATCATAAATACGAAAGGCACCGGCGGCGACCCCAATTCATCGCGGGTCAACAGCATGACTTTTTTTAAAACCGCATCCGAAACCGTGGTAATAAAGCGGGTCACATTTTTGGCGGTGGCGCCGCTGTGGATCAGGTTTCGTACCAGACCGGCCAGCTGCTGGTGCTTTTCGATGATTTTTTCCATGCCGGGGGCCTGCTGAATCCCGCGAAGCAAAAAAAGCGGCGACTGGCCTTGATATTCCAGGATATCCTTGGTCGAAAGCATTCCAACGATGGCATCAGTGACGTCCACGACGCCCACATGTTGAAAGTTTTCCTCCATCATGGTCATCATGGCCTCGAAGATCAGGGCTTGATCGGAGATCGTTCGAAGGGGTGCCGACATGATGCCGGCAACGGGGTTGTCGACGGGATAAGCGTGCGCAACGACCTTGCGCGCCAAATCTTTTTCGGTGACAATGCCCACTTGGTTGGAATCCGTGGCACGGATAAACGCATAGCTGCTCTTTTGTCGCGCCATGACAGCAGCGACTTCCCGAATGGATTGATCGCTCTGGCAGAACACCGGCTGTCGGGTATAGATCTGAGAGAGCGGCTGATTGAAAAACGGCGGACTGTCTTCCCTGGGCTGGAGGGTCTTGGCAATGATGGCCGCATAGGATCGGCTCAGCATCCGTTTTCCGAAGGTGTCGGAAAAAAAATCGGAAAAGGGACCGTGTTTTTGGCAAAGATCTAAAAACACCTCGCCGGGCAGCACCAAAAAGGTTGAGTCTTCCAGCACTTCCATGGTGCGCACCGACAGGCCGTTGTTCAACAGAATCGAGATGCCGCCGTAAATATCGCCCTCGGTCAGAATGCTGCGCATGGTCCTGCTGCCGTCCTCCTCGTAATAGCGCTCGGCGGCACCTTTCTGCAGAATATACAAGTAGCCGACCCGGGTCTTGCCCTGAACGAAAAGGAGGGCCCCCTTGGGATAGGAAACCCGAGCGATCGAATCGGAAATACGTTCAATCTCCTCTTCCGGCAGAAAAGTGAACGGATCGACCCCGGACAAAAAAAGACGCGCCAGGCCCGCTTGGGCAACGGCGTCCAGAGAGGTGTCAAACACGTAATGGCTGAAGTTAGCCAAAAAGTACTCATGGAAGGCCTTGTTTTTGGCGCACACCGCCGTAAGGACCGTATCGGGAATGGACACCGCCTCCACAACGGTGTCGGCCCGGGTCGTCGTCAGGGAGATGCCGGCATTGAGCAGGACGCTGATCCCACCGAAGACCTCACCGGCCTTGATGGTTCCGGCCAACTTCTGCCGGCCGCTTGTTTCCCGGTATATCGATAGCCGCCCCTTTACGACCACGAGGACATTTCGAATGGGTGTCTTGCCTTGGACGGCGACCTGGTGCCCTTTGACAAAACGAACCGTGGCGGCCTGTGAGACCACCAGATCCAGCTCATCCCCGCTGAGAAAGGCGAAATGGGGCCGGGCTGATAAGAAATCACGTATGTCTGACTTCAAGGGAATCGCCTGTACCGCGCACATTGTTTCTCCCGGCAAGCCACAGTCAAGCGGTTGTGAGCAGTCGGGCCATTTTCCGAGCAACTGCCATCAACGCTTCGGAGAGTGACGAGTTCTGGTACTGCTGCTGATAAGAGACGCCGGCATCTCCACATTCGACCATTTTGGGGTCGAACGGGATTTTGCCAAGGAACGGAATGCCCGCGGCAATCGCGGTTTTTTCTCCACCACCCGAGCCAAACAGGTCAATTGCGGCCCGGCAGTGGGGGCAGGCAAACCCGCTCATGTTTTCAATCAATCCGAAGATCTCCATTTTGACGATTTTGCAAAAGTTGATGGATTTTCTAACATCGGCCAGGGAAACTTCCTGGGGTGTGGTAACAATAATCGCCTTGGCATCGGAAATGGTCTGGGCGACGGTCAGCGGTTCGTCGCCGGTGCCCGGCGGCGCGTCGATCAGCAAAAAGTCCAGGTCTCCCCAAGCGACATCTCCGATAAACTGCTGGATGGCGGAATATTTGACCGGACCACGCCAGATAATGGCGTTATCCTTTGTCGGTGTCAGGGACTCGATCGACACCGCGCTCAGGTTTGCAGAGTGGCGCATGGGGCTGAGTTTGCGATTGGGACCCATGTCCAGCATCCCGGAAAGCCCCAGCATTCTGGGGACATCCGGTCCATGGAGATCGACATCCATGATCCCCACCTGATGGCCCAAACCGGCCAGGGCCAGGGAGAGGTTCACGCTGGTGCTGGTTTTGCCGACACCGCCCTTCCCGCTCATGATAATGAATTTGTGTTTGATGCGACCCAGGGTATTCTTGACGTCAGCGTCCCTTTTGGCCTGCGGGTCAACTTGCGAACTAGCGGTCTGCATATTGTCTTGAATCTGAACCATGGTTCATCTCCCTATCCGGGCGGCTCGTTGAAATCCGCTCCCGGTTCCGGCCTCTCGGCAGGTGCTTGGCCGTGTAGAGCCACGGCGAGGTGGTGGGACCGATTCGACCGTTTAGCGGCTCAAAAATCGGGAAAAATCGTCCTGGCCGCAGGTCGGGCAGCCATCGGGCCGACCGGTGCCCAGCGGCTCATCCCACTGATGGTGACATTTACGGCATGCAAACCGACGTTTCTCGTCAACCAGGGTGTAGTTGCCGCCGTCTACTTTGATGGCTTTGCCGTTGATCAGTGCATCGGCGACCGTCTGCCTGGCCTGCTGGAGAATGCGACCGAAAGTGGCCCGGGATACGCCCATACAGCGGCCGGACTCTTCGTGGGACAACCCATCCAAATCGGCGAGCCGGAGCGCTTCACGCTCATCCACCGTGATACACACTTCGGCCAGGTCGATCATGGGGATGCCCCTGGGTTTAAAATAGCTGACGGTGGGGTTAAATGCCACCAGACGGTCTTTTCTGGGCCTTCCCATGATCCCTCCTGTTAGACACGGATCGCGTGCGAGCCGCCACACGGTTTCCCCCGCACTGACCACTCATCCACCCGCCCGCCGCTGAGTCGAACGGCACAGACCAGGCAGCAACCCGGTGATGGCCGTGCCGCAGCTGATCCGGGCGGATACCAGATCGCTGTTGACAGGGAGCAACGGTTGGACAGGGCAGGCTACCTCGATGCAGGCCTTGGACCGGACCCGTTGCCACCCGGGAAGAACAGGGAGTCAAACCGGTTCAATAGCGGGGTTGACCTGGTTGAAGTAGTCACGGGAGTCTTTCGCGAACAGCCAATAGGTGCCCGCCAGGATCAATGTCACCACCATCAGGCAAAGCAGGGTGCTCAGGCTGTTAGGGGGTGTCACGATTAAAAATAACAGATCATAGATGATGATGAACAGATTGCCAACCACCACCAGCGCCCTGGCCCATTTTTTGATCAGAAAAAGAAGCACCCCCAAGCTGAGGCTGACCACCGCCATCCGCATGATTTCGGTATCCGCGCCTGCGGCCCCATCGCGAAACAGGGAATAAACAAAAATCGGATGGCCGACCCAGGCCACGGCCAGCACGGCAAAACTTTTCTTGAAACTGGCCGGAGATGCCCTGAAACGGGCCACATAGTCATTCACAGCGACCTCGGTTTCTTCCTCGGGTTAACGGGGCGCTGAGGCCTTTTGGGGCGGTTGTCATCAATCGCCCGGCCCACTCACAGTGAGCTTTTGGCCTACGACGATCACATCTTGCTCAACCAGCTTGTTGAGCGATCGCAGTTGTTCCACCGAAAGGTTATACCGCTGGCTGATACTGAAAAGCGTGTCACCGGCGACTACGGTGTGAATTTTTTGGGTTGCCGGTGTTTTGACCGACGGTGGGGCCGGCGGGGTCGGCAGGGCCGCTGCCACTGCCGGAACCTTAGGCGCCGTTTCCAGCTTGGCGATCTTCGCCAGGTTCTCGTCGGTCTTTTTCTGCAGGGCATCCAGACTCTTGGCCAGATGATCCATTCTCAACGACATGGAGGATTCAGACCGGTCAAAGCGAGTTTTAAAATTTTCAAACGACTGGGCCTGCTCCCAAATGCGCGTGACCTTCTCCTCCACCCCGTTGTATTTTTGGAGGTGCTGTTCCAAATTCTCGATTTTCTGCGCCAGTGCCGCCAGGCGCACCGCATCGGCCGGTTGCCGGACGGTTGCAAAAAACAACACCAGCAGCGCCACCCCACAAACCACTGCGGCGACGCCAAGCCCCCAGATAAGGTAGCGTTTCGAACTCCCGGAAAAGCGTGCGGCCTTCTCCAGACCTTTTTGTTTGAGGGATGCAAAACCGTCATCCTCATAGTAAGGATCATTCATCTCGGGTTTTTGACCGTCAGTGTCGGTATCTTTCCACTTCATCGTCGTGTCTCCTCCACCCGGCTTGCCGCCGGGTGGGTTTTAAAGAATAGCAAATGGATCGATTTCTCTATAAACCAAAAGGGTAACGGACATCAACCCCAATTCTACGGTTTTCACTTCAGGGCATTTATCCGCGTCGCGGCTCAAGGATTGACCTCACCCCGCTTTTCAACTATGAATGGCCGGTAACACCCTTTTTTCCCCCAAGCGGCAGGCGGCAACCATGACCACACATACGCACCATTTTGTCGAAGCGTTCGAGGGGTTCATCGGATTTGGTCTAAACGCGGAATCGGACATGGACACCGTGGTTTATTACCTGCAGAAATTCTCGGACGATCAATTGATGCAGCTGCTCCGCACCCGCTTGAGCCATGAAGATCGGCAGGCCATTTTCGATCTGCTTTCGGCCCTGTTGCGTAAACACCTCTCGGAGGCGGAGTACCACCGCCTCTTTCTGAAAGACAACCCCTGACCCACGAGGAGCCAGATGCTCAGCCAAACACAACTGAACCGTTACGCCGATGTCCTGCTGTGGGGGCTGCGCACAGCCAGAAACAACCCCTTCAAAAAAGGGGATGTCGTCTTGGTACGATTTAACCTGGACGCCATCGCCCTGGCCGAAATCCTGGAAGCGCGCCTGTTGGAAATGGGCCTGAACCCGGTACGCCGCATCAACCCCACCCCAAAGATGGAAAAAGATTTTTTTCGACTGGCCAACCGCCGCCAACTCATCTTTGATCCGCCCGGGGAAGCTGAGCTGTACCGGCGGCTCAACGGTTCGATCTTTCTTAACGCGCCTGCCTCACTTACGCATTTGAGCGACACCGACCCCAAAAAGATCAGCCGCTTCATCCTTGCCAAGAAATTCCTGCGCGACATCCTTGAAGAGCGGGAACAGGCCGGCCATTTCGGCTGGACCCTGTGCATCCTCCCGACCGCAGAGTTGGCCCGCCAGGCCGCACTACCCGAACCGGTCTACGCCCAGCAGATCGTCAAGGCCTGCTTTTTAAATCGGCGCGAACCGGTAAATCAGTGGCAAACCCTTTTTAAGAACGCCGCGGCGATCAAAAATTGGCTCAACCGCATGCCGGTGAAACACTATCACATCGAGTCCGCGCAAGTCGACCTGACAGTCACCCCCGGACAGCAGCGGCAATGGATCGGCATCTCCGGGCATAATATTCCCAGTTTTGAGCTGTTTGTCTCACCGGATTGGCGGGGAACCCAGGGCGTCTACTACGCCGATCAACCGTCTTTCCGAAGCGGCAATCTGGTCAAAGGGGTGCGGCTGACTTTTAAAAAAGGGGTGGCGGTAACGGTTACGGCCGAATCGGGCAGCGATTTCGTGCTCAAACAGCTCCAGATGGATCGCGGCGCGTCCCGATTGGGGGAATTCTCCCTGACCGACAGGCGGTTTTCCAAAATCAACCGCTTTATGGCCAACACCCTGTTCGACGAAAATTTCGGCGGCACCTGGGGAAACTGCCACATCGCCCTCGGCGCCAGCTACGCTGACACCTACAGCGGCGACGGGCGGACACTGACCAAAGCGAAAAAGGCCGGCCTGGGATTCAACGACTCGGCGCTGCATTGGGACCTGGTCAACACCGAAAAAAAACGGGTTGTAGCGCACCTGACCGACGGGAGCCGGGCGACCATTTATGAGAACGGGTGCTTCACCTACTGAGTGGCGGTCGGGGCGGCTGGGCATGCCATGATCACGACATCTCCCGCCGCCCGCGCGGGAACCGGATTCAGACTTTGTACTTGCCGAAATCCTCGGGCGAGAGCTGCTCGAGATATTCGGCCCACTTCTTGCCCTCCTCGCTGTCGTCCAGCAATTCGCCGGGGGGCTTTCCCAGGCGCGACTTTTCAATCACCTGCTCATCCACGAAAATAGGCGCCTGAAATCGCAACGCCAGGGCAATGGCGTCGCTGGGACGCGCATCCATGGTGAACGAACGCTCGTCGGCCGTAAAATGGATCTCGGCGTAAAAGGTGTTTTCCTTGAGGTCACAAATGTCGATCCGGCTGATCTGGACATTGAGCAGCTGGGTCAGATTCTTGAACAGGTCATGGGTCATGGGGCGGTCAAATTGAATGTTCTGAAGGGCCGATGCGATGGAGGTCGCCTCGAGCAACCCGATCCAGATCGGAAGCGTTTTATCTCCCTCCTCGGTTTTGAGAATAATGATGGGGGTGTTGGATGCCGGATCCATGGCCAGACCCGCTATGTTTACCTTATGCAGCAATGGTCGACTCTCCTGTTGGGGTTGTGGCGCCCATGGCACCCTCAATCCACCGGCCCCAGAGCGAGTGGGCGTGCGCTCCCTCTATCATTATATCCCCAAAGACCCCTGTCAACAGTTCTTTCTTCCCTATCAGGCGGTCGGGAACGGTGAAATGGACGATGTGGTTGCCGGCACAGCGGCCTGACCACCGCTGTGCCGGCGGCAGGGTTTCCGTAGCGCCGAATTCCATGGCCCGGCTGGGCCCCTCCACCAGCACCCGGCACGTCTGCCCCACGATGGACTGGTACTTCTCGCGGGTGATTTGCCCCTGAAGCGCCAACAGCGCCTGAAGCCGGGCCTTTTTCACCGTGGCGGCAACTTTGCCCGGATGGGCGGCGGCCGGAACATTGGGTCGATCGGAATACATGAAAGCAAAAAGGGCGTCATAGCGAACCGTTTCGATCAGCTCCAAGGTGGCCTGGAACTGCCGTTCCGTCTCACCGGGAAAGCCGACGATCACATCCGAGGTGATGGCGATACCTGGACAGGCGGCTCTGAGCCGTGCGATTTTCTCAAGGTAGACCGCGCTGCTGTAGCGGCGGTTCATGCGGGCCAAAATCGCATCGTCACCGGACTGTACCGGCAGGTGGATGTGCCGGCACAGCTTCTCAAGACGACCGAAAGCCCCGATCAGGTCCCCGGAAAGGTCCTTGGGGTGGGAGGTGGTAAACCTGATTCGACCCAGACCCTCGATTGCATTGACCCGCTCCAGCAGTTCGGTAAAACTGCACAGGCCTTGTTTTCGGCCGTAACTGTTGACATTCTGACCCAGCAGCGTCACCTCGCGCACCCCCTGCTCCACGCGCTGGCGGATCTCGGCGACGATGCGGTCCGGATGGCGACTGATCTCGCGCCCCCGCACATGGGGCACGACACAGTAGGTGCAGTAGTTGTCGCACCCCCGCATGATGGTGATAAAGGCCGACACCGCCCCGTCGCTCGACGGCCCAAAGGCAGGCTCATCAAATTCACTGGCCTTCGACAACCCCACATCGACGATGCGGCAACGGGAGGATTCGATGCGCCGCGTCCAATCCGCCAGACGGAAAATGGCATGGGTCCCAAATACCAGGTCCAGGTGGGGCATGCGTTTCAAAAGGGCCCGGCCTTCCTGTTGGGCCAGGCAGCCACCGACGGCCACGATCAGGGACGGGTTGGCCTTTTTTATTTTGGCCAGACGACCCAGAAAGCTCATCGCTTTCTGCTCGGCCTTTTCACGGATGGTGCAGGTGTTGAGAACGACCATATCGGCCGATTCAACGTCATCGGTCGGGGTATACCCCAGAGCTGCCAGGACACCGGCGATCTGGTCGGCGTCGTAGACGTTCATCTGGCAGCCAATGGTGCTGATATGCAACCGTTTGGAGTTCATTGGAAAAATAGACCTCTTCGCTTCGTTCATCAAGGGCGCGCTGCCGGGGGCAGCCTACCCGCAGGTAACATGCCTACCGTGGGCGATGCCGGCTTGTCAACTGCAACCAATTCCAATTCCGTGGCGAGCGTCGTGACGATCTGCTCGAACAGTTGTTCACAGCCGGGTGCGATGGCCACCAGCACCAGGGCCTCGTGTCGGTCCAGGGTGGAGAGGACAGCCACATGGTCATAGGCCTCGATAATAAATTTAACATAGCTGATCTGGTGCCGGTCTAGCCGGAAGCAGCGTGTAGTGGTTTGCATCGCTCCGATTACCTCGTGTAAGACGACGACCTGGTTTCGATCTTGTCCGCGTCGACGAAATCAGGTATGCCCCTGCTATGCGAAAACAATGGCAGCTGCGCAACCCGGACCCGCGCACCGTTCAGACCCTTGGCCAGCAGCTGGCATGCAGCCCGCTGCTGGCCCGGCTGCTGGCCATCCGCGGCGTTCAATCCAAGGCTGAGGCCGATCGATTTTTGAACCCCACCCTGCGCACGCTGGCACCGCCGTGGGCCCTGGCGGGAATGGATGCCGCCGTACAGCGCATCCACGCGGCCCTCATCGCCCATGAAAAAATCCTCGTTTACGGCGACTACGATGCCGACGGCATCACGGCCACGGCGGTGCTGACCGCTTTTCTGAGACAATGTGGCGCCCACGTGAGCTATCACATCCCCCACCGGGCCATCGACGGTTACGGATTGGGTGTCGATTTCATAAAAAAGCGGGCCCGGCGCAACGGCGTCAACCTGATCATCACGGTCGACTGCGGCTCGAGCGACCACGAAGCCATCCGCCTGGCCAGGCAGGCCGGCATTCACACCATTGTCACCGACCACCATCCGGTTGTCCAGGTACCCCCCGATGCCCTTGCCGTCATCAACCCCACCCGGCCCGATTGCCCGGCCCGCCTGAGCCATCTGGCCGGCGTGGGGGTGGCCTTTTATCTGACCATCGCCTTGCGGGCCCATCTCCGAAGCCGGCGCTTCTGGCAAAACCGCTCCGAGCCTAACCTGAGCCGGCTGTGTGACCTGGTGGCCCTGGGCACCATCGCCGATGTCGCTCCACTGGTCGATGAAAACCGGGTTTTGACGGCTGCCGGCCTGCAGCAGATCAACCACGGTGCGCGACCCGGCCTCGCCGCTCTGATGCATGCAAGCCTGAAAGCGGCCAGGCCGGCGGATGCGCAAGCCGTTGCCTTTAGCCTGGCACCCCGACTCAATGCTGCCGGTCGACTGGCTCACGCACGAATGGCCTGCGAACTGCTGCTCACCGACAACGACCAAAAAGCCGCCCACCTGGCCGCGGCCCTGTGCCGGCTCAACGTCCGGCGGCAGTCGATGGAAAATGCACTCCTGGATTCCATCCTGCAGCAGCTGCCCCGCCCACCGGACCGGATGAACCGCGCGGTTCTGGTGGTCGAGGGCCGGCAATGGCATGAAGGGCTGCTGGGCATCGTCGCCGCACGTCTCACCCGGCGATTCAATCGGCCGACGGCGGTGATCAGCACCCGCAACGGCCTGAGCAAGGGGTCGGCGCGCAGCATCGACGGTATCGACATCGCCGCGGCCTTGAAAGCCTGCACCGGACTGCTTGACCGCTGCGGCGGCCATCCCCTGGCCGCCGGCTTCTCTCTTCCCGCTGCGCAGGTCGCGGCATTCAAAACCCACCTGGAGCAGGTGGTTGGCCAAATGGCACCCCACCACGACGCGGACCCCATCGTCATGATGGATGCAGCGGTGCCCCTGGATGACATCACCCCCGAGCTGATGAACCACATCGAGCGCCTGGCGCCCTTCGGTCAGGGCAACCCTTACCCGCTCTTCATGGACACCGGGATTCGGGTCCGCCAATGCACCATCCTCGGCCAACGGCACCGCCGCATGCTGCTGGAGGGTCCGTGTGGCGGCGGGAGGCAGCACCCGGCCATTCAGTTCAATGTCAGCGGCGATCTGTCCCCCGGGGATCAATTTGAAAAAATTGCCTATCGACCCCAATGGAACTACTGGAATGGAAGAAAACATCTTCAGCTTGTGGTCGAAAACACCCACCCGGTAGTCTGATCCCCGCTCCACCGGCTGGAGAACCGCGGTCCCCGCCGGGGTCGCTGACCCCGGTCCGGCAACGATTAATCGTCCTCGGATACTTTTTTACTTGCATTGGTCCGGCTATCTTCCCTATAAGGAGAAAAAAAAGTGCGACCGACGAATCCATGAACGGCAGGTGACCCTCGATGGCAAAAGTTTTCAGACCCAGCAACCGCGAATCCAGTATCCTTTCCCGAATCGAATCATCCAAGGAGCACGCCCGAAGGGCTGCCATCAGTGTGGTGCGGGAGGATCCGGCCCGTTTCGCCAACCCCATCGCCATGAAACTGGTGGAAGAGCATCTGGTGGAGACAACCAATAAAAACGCCCTCGAAGAACAGATCACCAAGTGCCTGGAGACCTTGTCCCACGCCGATGAATTTGACGTGGACTACCAGATCGCGCCGTTTCGCAACCTGGTCCAACAGCCCAACGTGATCAGTCTTTACCTCACCGCCTTCGTCATCGAAAAGTTGATCAATCATAAATCGGTCGTGGACGTCTTCGGGTCGGATGCGGATATCTATCTGTGCATCCATAAGCAGGTGGCCAAGCTGTTGACCTGAACCGCTGCATGGGTGCGAGCTTCCTTCCGCGGCTGGTCAACGGCCCCTTCGACGACCCAGCCCTGTTTGTACCCTTCCGCCACACCAATCGGGCCCTGCTTTTCGATCTAGGCGACATCACCAGTCTGGCCGCCCGCGACATCCTGAAAATCAGCCACATCTTCGTCACCCACACCCACATGGACCACTTTGCGGGATTCGACCGTGTGCTGCGCCTTTTCCTGGGGCGGGATAAAACGCTCTTCCTGTACGGCCCCCAGGGGTTCCTGGCCAATCTGTCGGGAAAACTGGCCGGCTATTGTTGGAACCTGGTCGAAAATTACCGCAGCCGACTCACCCTGCACGCCACCGAGTTGCATCCCGATCGGGCCGTGTCCTGCAGCTACGCCAGCCAAAACGCTTTTTCAGGCGACGACCGCACCCGGGTGATGCCCTTCAATGGGGTGGTTCTCAACGAGCCGGCTTTGACGGTGCGCGCCGTCCACCTCGACCACGGCACGCCGGTCCTGGGCTTTGCCATGCGGGAACGGTTTCACATCAACATCGACCGCGGCGCTCTGGACCGCCTGGGCCTTTGCCCGGGCCCTTGGCTGAAACGGTTCAAAGAGCTGCTTTACGCAGGAATCGATCCGACCACATCCCTCTGCCTTCCGCTGGGGCGCAGCCACGATGCGAGCGCGACCGTCTCGCTGGAAAGCCTGAAACAGGCCATCGCGCGCATCTCCCCGGGCCAGTGCCTGGCCTACATCGCCGACGCGGCGGGGACGCCCGCGAATCTTGAAAAGATGAAAATGCTGGCCGATGGCGCGGACCATCTCTTTGTCGAAGCGGCCTTTGCTCACCGCCATCGTGCGATCGCCCGCAACAAACATCACCTCACGGCGCACCAAGCCGGCACCCTGGCTCGGGCCTGCCGGGTGAAACGCTACAGTCTGTTTCACTACTCCCCGCGTTACACGGACTGCCCCGCCGACCTGGAGGCCGAAGCCCGGGCGGCTTTTCGCGGCGAATCGTCAATCCGCGGCGGTTGAGGGCGGCCCGCTGCCGATCGGCGGGGGCGGGTCGAAGGTCTCTTGAATGCGGTAGCGCGAATCGCGTCGGGCCGGCGTGAAGCCGCAGCGACGGATCAGGGTGACCACCTGGTCGATGGAGGCCTGGCGCCGGTGCCCGGCCTCCTTGTGCACCTGCTCTTCCAGCAGGACCCCGCCAAAATCATCCGCCCCGGCCAGCAACCCCAGCTGACCGGCGGCCACGGTTTCCGAAAACCAGGATGACTGAATGTGCGCAAAGTTATCCAGCACCAGGCGGGCCGCAGCGATCACCCGCACATAGCGCGCGGGGTGGGCGGTATGGTTTATCCGTTGGCCCAGGGGTGTCCGGCCCGGCTTGAACGACCAGGGGATGAAGCTGGTAAAGCCCCCGGTTTCATCCTGAAGCTCGCGCAGCCGGAAAAGGTGTGAAACGACATCGGCATCGGTTTCCACATGACCGTACATCATGGTGGCGGTGGTTTTAAAACCGATGCGGTGGGCCTTTTCGCAGACATCGAGCCACTGGTCGCTGCTGGCTTTGCGGGGGGCGATGACCGTTCGAACCGACTCGGTGAGGATTTCAGCACCTCCGCCGGGGAGGGTGCGAATTCCGGCATCCCACAACACCGCCAATACGTCCGAAACGCAACAGCCCTCCTGGGCGGCCATGAACGTGATCTCGGCCGGACTGAATGGATGAATGTGCACCTGTGGACTGGTCTGCTGAATGGCCTGAATATAGCGCTGCCAGTCCCTCAGCCGCACCAGGGGGTGGTGACCGCCCTGGAGCA
The DNA here is from genome assembly GCA_046484885.1 of Desulfosarcina sp. Taxonomy (GTDB): domain Bacteria; phylum Desulfobacterota; class Desulfobacteria; order Desulfobacterales; family Desulfosarcinaceae; genus Desulfosarcina. Next base: position 25,029 of record JAWOIA010000038.1, read on the forward strand.
GCACCGTGGTCGCTCCGTTGTCCGCGGCGGCCTTGACTTTTTCGGCCACTTGGCCGGGGGTGAGCCAGTAGGCGTCCGCGTCGCCGCGCTTGCGGTGGAACGCGCAGAAGGCGCAGCCGGTTTCACAAATGTTGGTGTAGTTGGGATTGGTGTCCACCACAAAAGTGACCACATCGCCCGGAAAACGACGCACCCGTTCGGTGTGGGCCAGGCTCATCAACTGACCCATCGGCAGGTCGGTCAACAGCTCCAGCGCTTGGCGCCGGTCATAGCGCCGGGGGGTATGGGCTGCGGCGATACCTGCGGTCATGGGTCGATCCACGGTGGCCTGTCGGTCCTCAGCGGGCGCATTGAAACAGCGGTGTTCGGTAAAAGGGTTCCATTTCCTGAAAAAACCGATCTTGCCCCTGGATGTCGCTCTCATCCAGGCATCGCCGGATGGCCCCGAAATAACGGCGAATCAGGTCAGGCGCAACATCGAGTGCCCGGGCGGCTTCCCCGACGGCCCCGGCCACAAGACCGGCTTCCTTCTGCTTGAATTCGTCGAGCCAGCGGCCCATGGACCGCTTAAGCCATTGGGGGGCATCCTTTCTGACCACCCATCGGGCAAAGACAAACGGCAGCCGCTGGCGCTCAAACCACACTTGTGACAGATCCGTCACATGGGAAAAACGGCTCCTTCCATCCGTCGCGGCCCCTTGGATCAGGGCCCGATCACCGATCAGCAGTTCAGCGTCCGCTTCACGGCCGGCGTTGACCCGCTGGGGCAGACGATCGAACCCCAGGGTCTGACCCAGGAGCAGATGCAGCAGCTGGACACTGGTCGCCGATTCGCGGGTCACCCGAACGGTATTGGGTGCATGCATCGCTTCAAAGGGGAGGCGGGAAAAAAAAAGCACACTCATGCAAGGCCCTTTGGCCGCTATGCCGAAGGGTCCCAACATTTCGACCCGACCCGCCAGCCGGGCCAGCCCCACGACCGGAACCGCCGCGGCAGCAACCCTGCCCGTCAGCAAGGCCCCGATGCTGGCTTCGGGCACCAAGGGGACGAAATGGCAACCCCGCGGCACCCCCAATTGGCGGTAAGGGGCCATGTTGGCGTAAGGGATCATGCCCAGCGCGACACTCATGGCGCAACCTGCCGCAGTGCAAAGCCTCCGTCGCGCTCAGCAGGTGTGAACCCGGCCGTCACGATGGTCTCCACCATTTTTTCGCGGGCCAGCCCGACCGGTGTGGCGGCGCCGGCCAGATGCGCAATCTTCTCCTCGCTGATGGTTCCGTCCATGTCATCAGCCCCCCAGCTCAAGCCGGCCGCCCCGACTTCGAGGCCGGTCATGGGCCAATAGGATTTCAAATGCGCAACATTGTCCAACACCAAGCGCGAGACAGCCAGCACACTCAGGGTTTCCAGCGGCGTGGGCCCCCGTTGGATGAAGTGGCCGGCGCCGGGCTGAAAAGGCAGGGGAATAAAACAGGAAAACCCACCCGATTGGGCCTGGGCCCGCCGTAGGATCAGCAAATGCTCGACCCGCTCGCCCCAGTTGTCGCCGAAGCCGAATAACATGGTGGCGTTGGTGGGGATCCCCTTGCTGTGGGCCAAGCCGTGGATGCGCAGCCAGTCGCCGGGGCTGGTTTTGTTCTTCCAGTGCCGGCGGTAAAGCCGCTCCGAAAAAATCTCCGCCCCACCGCCGGGCATGGCGTTCATACCGGCTGCCTGGAGCTGGTCCAGCACCTGCGATTCGGATAAACCGGCGGTCCGGGCAAAATAGGCAATTTCAACGGCGGTGTAGGATTTGATGTGCAGCTCCGGGAAGCGGTCGCGTAAGCTTCGAACCAGCTGCAGATTGCGCTGGAAGGGCCAGATCTGATTCAGCCCGCCGACAATGTGCACTTCAATCGGTTTGAGGCGGGTCACCGTCTCCAGGATCTGCGCTTCCTCGAGCACATAGGCATGGGGCGCGTCTTTGGATGCGGCGTAGTTGCAGAAGGTGCACCCACTGCTGCAGATGTTGGTGGGATTGATCTGCAGGTTGAAGACATAGGTGGCCAGCCGACCGAATCGCTGGCGACGATTGGCCAGCGCGGCCATCCCGAGCCGGTGCAGCCGCTCGGGGCTGATGGCTTCCGCCAGGCTGTAGGCCTCTTGACGCGAGAGGCGCTCGCAGCGGGCGCCTTTTTCCAGCGCCCGGTCAAACAGGGAAGTGCCCATGGGAAAATGGTTCCTGACTCGCAAAACACTCGCCAACCGGTGTGGGTGTCAGATTCGGCCGGCCGGCAGACCTAACTGCGTCCAGATCCGGTCCACCCGTTTTTCGACCTGCGGGTCGAATTCAACGGGTTTGGGATATCCTGTTTTCCAGCGGGCGTCAATGGCAATGGGGAAATCAAAAACCAAGCGGTTGCCGTCAAGGTGCCGGCCGGCCGGATAGAGGTCCGCCAGAGGGTCGAAACGGGTAAACCAGCCCCACAGCATCCGGGCGCGATCATCCAACGGCACATCCTCGGAGACCAGAATGTGGAACAGGTACTCGCGGGCGACCTCATGCTGCATCAGGGCCCGCCGCACCGCCGCCGTGTCCCGCAGCGTCTCTTTGACCTGAACCATCAAAAAGGCCGGCCCCAGAGCCGCGGTACCGCGTACGTCCGGGTGCAGGTCGGCCGCATCGGGCACAGGCCGGGAGACGTCGGCCCGCAGGGGCCGGCCGGCACCGCAGGTGGCCATGAGAATCAAACGGCTGCCGGTGTTCATGGCCGGGCCCGTGAAGTCGAGCGTGTCCTGAGCCGTAGGGGCGATGAGGTGAATGCCGGTTTTGGCATCCAGATAGCGCCACAGGGCCTGGCTCACCGCAGCGATGTCGCGAACATTGACCCGGTGGTCGACGGTGATCATCACCTTGGTCAAAGAGACCTGCCCCTCTCCCAGCATTCCCAGGGTGTGTTTAAGGGCTTCTTTGGGGTACCGCTCCTTGACCGCCATCACCGCAAGGGCGTGAAAGCCGGTCTCCGGGTAAGCCCACAGGTCGGTAACCGCCGGCCGGATCATCTTCAGCAGTGGCAGGGTCATCTCCTGCAGGGCCTCTCCGATAAAAAAGTCCTCCTGCACCGGCTTGCCCACCACCGTGGCCGGGTAGATGGCATCTTTGCGGGCCAGGATGCGCTGAACCCGGAAAACCGGAAAGTCGGCCGCATGCGAGTAGTGGCCAAAGTGATCCCCGAAGGGCCCCTCGCGTTGCGTGTCGCCGGGAGTTACCGTGCCTTCCAGAATGAATTCGGCCCGGGCGGGCACCCGGTGACCGGTGGTGCCGCGCTGAACAACCGCCAACGGCCGGCGCATCATGTAAGCGGCCAGCAGCCGTTCGTCGATGCCTTCGGGCAGCGGTGCCACCGCGGCGGCGATCAGGGCCGGCGGTCCACCCAGAATCACGCTGACCGGCAGGGGCCGGTTCATGGCGATCGCCTTGCTGAAGTGAAACCCACCCCCTTTTTCGATCTGCCAGTGCATGCCGGTGCTGCGGCCGTCAAAGCGTTGCAGCCGGTAAATGCCCAGGTTGCCCGCACCGGTTTCCGGGTCGGTGGTGTGCACCAGCGGAAGGGTGAAAAAAGGGCCGCCATCCCCAGGCCAGCAGGTCAGCACGGGCAGTCGATTCAAATCCGGTGCATGGGAAACGGTTTCCATAACCGGCCCCCGGGCCACCCTGCGCATGCGCGCTGAGGAGAGAGCCAGCAGATCGCGGCGGGATTGGATGATCCCGGCCAGGCTCGGCGGCATCAGGCTTCGAGAGAGCCGGTACACCCGCTGGCCCAATTGGGCCGGGTCGCCCCCAAAGACCAGGTCGGTTCGTCGGCGGGTGCCGAAGAGATTGCTGACGACACGATAGGAGGAGCCGGCCACGTTTTCAAAGAGCAGGGCCGGCCCATGGTCGGCCATCACCCGGTGCTGGATGATGGTCATCTCCTGATTGGGGTCAACAAGGGTCCGGATACGGGCCAGGTCGCCGATCTTTTCAAGGTGGGCCAGAAAAGCGCGCAGGTCGATAAAACTCAACGAACCTCCTCCCAGGTGCGAGCGGGGCGGCGGCCCAGCAGGGCCAGCACCCGATCCACGAAGAGGTCCAGCAGACTGCCCATGGAGACCGCTTCGGGATCAACGCCGCCAACCATAAAAAAAGGGGGGCAAATAGGCATAATCACACCGCCGGCCGCGGCGACCCGCCGTGCGTTGTCAAGGTCGATCACGGTCAGGGGCGACTCGCGCAGGCACAAGATCAGCGGCCGCCGCTCTTTGAGCTGGCAATGTGCCGCCCGGGTGATCAGGTTGTCGCCAAACCCGGCGGCGATCTGAGCCAGCGAATGCGCCGAACAGGGCAGGATCACCATCCCCACCGCCGCAACCGAGCCCGAGGCGATGGGCGCGCTGAGATCATCGGGATCGAAAACCCGGGCGGCGCCCGCTTCAAGCGCTTGCATGCCGTTGCATTCGGTCTCGGCTACCACCCTGCCCCATCGGCTGGCCACCAGATCCACCGGCCAGGGGGACTTATCCACCAGCAGCCGGGCCGCATGGATTCCGGATGCGCCGGTAATTCCGAGGATCAGATGCGGCGGTTCAGTCGGGTTCACGGGATTGCACCTCCCTTTGTTTAGGTTCAGGTAACTATGGGTACCAGGGCACCGGCTATGCCGGCAAGGGTCGAAATGGGGAAAAACCGCTTGGGCAAGGGTATGGCGGGAACATACATCAGCACCAGAAAAAAGGCCGCCCAAGCCAGAACGACCCAGGCCGGTGGGCCACCGCCCGCCAGGCGAACCCCGACAGCCAGGATACCCCATGCCAGCAGATGAATGGCCGCCGATACGCGCATGGCCCCATCCACCCCCAGCCAGGCCGGCAAGCTGTGGATATGGCTGCGCCGGTCGCTCTCGACGTCTAAAACCGCGTAGATAATGTCTGCCCCGCTCAGCCAAAAGAAAACGAAAACCGCAAACAAGATCACGGCCATCGAAAAACGAGGGTGACCGGCGGCCGCCACATAGGCGCCCAGGGGCGCCAACGCCAGGCAGAGTCCGATGCCAAAGTGGCAAAATGGGGTCAAGCGCTTCAGCAGTGAATAGCCCAGCAGCGGCAGCAGCGGGATCGGAGACAAAATCCAGCACCAGCCTCCCAGGAACCAGCAGGCTGACAGGTAGACCAACAGGCCGGTGGCGGCGATGGCCAGGGCCAGGGACAGGGTCATCTTTCCGGCGGGCAGGGCGCGACCGGCGGTTCGTGGGTTCAAGCGGTCCAAATGCCGGTCAAAGATCCGATTCAGCGCCATGCCGAAGATGCGGGCCCCCACAGCCGCCGTGACGATCCAGACCATCACCAGGGCTGAAGGAAAGCGGCCGCCGGCCCCCAACCAGGCTCCGGTCACGATCAGCGGCAGACTGAAAGCGGTGTGCTCAATGCGGGTGAAATCCAAGATGGTTTTGACGGTCGATTCAGGTTTCATGGCGGTTCATCCATCGGGTTTCTGGACAGTTCGTCAACCAGGGCATCGGCGATGTCCATCGACACCCGAGCGATATTGCGGGCCAGATCCCGACGCCCGGTTTCATCGGCGTCGTCACTGATGCCTTTGATCATGGCCCACCCTACCCCATATCGATCGGCCACACGGGCTACGGCGGCCCCCTCCATGTCCACCAGCTCGCCGCTGCGGGCCATGCGGTCGCGATAGTCAGCCTTGAACACCGGCCGGTCGCAGGTAACCAGGCGGGCCGGTTCCAGGTGCTGAAACCATCGCGGGTCACAGGCGCTGGGCGGTGCTTCTGCGCCGACCCGACCGCGATCGCCTTCAACGGCGGCGCTGATTCGCAGCAGATCCGCAACCGCCCAGTGGCGATCCCGGGTCAATCGGCCGCAAAGCCCGGCGCTGATCAGGGTCGAGACCCGGTGGACCAGCACCAGTTGTGTTGCGGCCATGGCTGCGGCCACCTTGCCCATGCCGCTGATGACGGCGATCCACGGCCTGGAATGGGCCGAGGTGCCGTGGAACAGGACCAGGGGTCGATCCGCCAGGGTCAGCGCCGCGGCCCGGGCCAGGAACGGCTCGGCTTCGCGCCGAGTGGCAAAGACGATGCCCACCATCACAGAGCACCCGCGGCCCGGGCCATGGTTTCCAGCGTGTCGACGGCCCGGCGGCCCCGGGCGCCCCGTTTCAAGCTGAAGTCATTTACAAAGGCGCCGATATGGGCCTGGAGCACCGTTTCATCCATCTCCTGGGCATACCGCCGAACGTAGGGCAGGGTTTGAGCCGGATTGGCCATGGCTTGGCGGATGCTCTGTTCGACGGCCGTTTCGATGCGGGTGAGCAGCGGCTCACCCAGGTTTTTTCGGGCGGCGATTCCTCCCAAAGGGATTGGCAGCCCGGTTTTTTCTTCCCACCAGGCCCCCAGATCCACCAGCGCGATGAACCCGGCCTCCTGAAAGGTAAAGCGGCTCTCGTGAATGATCACCCCGCAATCGGCACGCCCCGCAATCAGGGTTTCGAAAACACGGTCATAGGGCACAAAAACCCGCCGACGGACCTCCGGGGCCCAAAGCCGAAACAGCAGATGGGCTGTGGTCCATCGCCCGGGAAGCACCACTCGGCAGCGGTCACGTACACGTGGGTTCAAGGGACGCCGGGCGATGAGCACAGGCCCGCAGCCGGATCCCATGGCGGTGCCACTATCCAGCAGACGATACCGATCCTTAAGTGCCATCCACGCGTAAAAAGAGAGCTTGCTGATATCGAGGGTGGCGCTCATGGCCAGTTGGTTGAGGGTCTCCACATCCTGAAGCACCGGTTTGAGACAACACCCGGCCACCTGGACCGCGCCACTGGCGATGGCGTTGAACATGAAGGTGTCGTTGGGACAGGGTGAGTAGCCGAATGTGAGTTCTCTGACCACCGGGCGAACCTATGGTTACCGCGCTGCACCGCCTGCCGGTCATGCCCGGGGCATGACCGCCTGTCGGTTCCTTGGAAAGGCCCGGCCGTTGCCCCGGCGCCCGTTATGATCCCGGTGCCGCATGGCAGCGGCGGCTTCGCTGCAGCGACTCTGCACGGCATCGTACCCGAAGATGCCATTGATCTCCCGGACCATGGCGTCACAATAGCGGATGCGCATATCGTCGGCCATGGCGACAACCGCCTCGGCCCGATCGTCCAGACAAATGTGCACAAACCCCTTGCAGGATCCAGGGTAGCGCTGCAGCGCCCGGTGCACCCGCGCCAGGGTGTCGCGGTCGGTCATTTGGGGATTCACCATCAGGCGCACCTCGACGGTCCAGGTTTCATCCGCCTGGTCCATAGGAATCAGCGCGTCGGCGATGATTTTTACCCCTTTTTCATCGACCTGGGCCGTTCCCTGAACCAGCACGGCTGCGTCGGAGCGCAGGAGGTCTGCGCAGGTGGTGTAAACGGCTGGGAAAACCACCACTTCGACACTGCCGTGCAGGTCCTCCAGGGTCACAAAACCCATGATCTCATCTTTGCGGGTGCGGATGACCTTGGCGCCACTGATGGTACCACCGATGCGCACCGCGCTCGCGTCGGCCACCTCATGCACACTCAGGCTGTCGACGTTGGTGAATTTTTCCATTACTGCCCGATAGTGGTCCAGGGGGTGCCCGGTGACATAAAACCCCAGCGTCTCTTTTTCGTGCTGCAATTTCTCGTTTTCACACCACTCATCAAGGTTGGGGATGGTCGGCAGGTTGATGGCCGGTTCATTCCCTGCACCGATGTCGAACAGGTTCATCTGAGCACTGTTCTTTTCGCGCTGAAAACACTGACCATCCTCCAGCGCCTCCTCCAGCACCGCCATCAGCCGGGAACGGTAGACGCCGGTGGAATCCAGCGCCCCGCAGCGGATCAGGCTTTCGAGCACGCGCTTGTTCACTTTGGTCACGTCCACCCGCCGGCAGAAGTCGAAAATGGAGGCAAACGGACCGTTGGCTTCACGCTCCTTGATGATCAGGTCCACGGCGGCTTCACCGACGTTCTTGACGGCTGCCAGGCCGAATCGAATGCGGTTGTCAATGGCGGTGAAGGCGGTGCTGCTCTCGTTGATATCGGGCGGCAGCACCTCGATGGCGTGGTTGCGGCACTCGTTGATAAATTTGACCACGCCGTCAATGGTATCGATCTCGCTGTTGAGCAAGGCGGCCATGAATTCGACCGGGAAATGCGCCTTGAGGTAGGCCGTCTGGTAGGCGATCAGGGCATAGGCCGCGCTGTGTGATTTATTGAAGCCGTAGCCCCCGAATTTTTCGATCAGACCAAACAGTTCGGTGGCGATGGACGGCTCCACGCCGTTGGCAACCGCGCCGCGAATAAACTTTTCGCGGTGCCTGACCATCAAGGCTTCTATTTTCTTGCCGATGGCCTTGCGCAGGCTGTCCGCGTCGGCCATGGAGTAACCGGCCAGCACGCTGGCCACCTGCATGACCTGCTCCTGGTAAACCATAACCCCGTATGTCTCCTTGAGAATCGGTTCCAACGAGGCCAAGGGGTATACCACTTTTTCGCGGCCGTGTTTGCGGTCCACAAAAAGGTCCACCATGCCGCTGTCCAAGGGACCGGGGCGATACAAGGCCACCAGTGCGGTGATATCTTGAAAGGATTCGGGACGCAGGCGCACCAGCAGGTTTTTCATGCCGCTGGACTCCAATTGAAAAACGCCGGTGGTGTCGCCGGCTTGAAGCAGGGCGAAGGTCCGGGGGTCATCCAGGGGCAGGTCGCTCAGGTCGGCCACCTGTTTCCCCTGGGCCGCGATGCGTTTGATGGCATCGTCAATCACGGTCAGGTTGCGCAGACCCAGAAAGTCGAATTTCACCAGGCCGATATCCTCGACCTTCTTCATATCGAACTGGGTAACCACCTCGCCTTTTTTGCCCCGGTAAAGCGGCAGGTACTCGACCAGGGGTTTGTCGCCGATCACCACGCCGGCCGCGTGGGTGGAGGCATGCCGCGACAACCCCTCCAGGGCCCGGCTGACCTCGATCAGTTCGGCGATGCGCGGGTCGGCGTTGACCATCTCCGTCAGCCGGGGTACCTCCACCAGAGCCTTGTCAATGGTCATCTTCAGGCTGTCCGGGATCAGTTTGGCGATGGCGTCCACCTCCGCCAGGGGCAGGCCAAGGGCCCGTCCCACATCCCGGATCACCAGTCTGGCCTTCATTTTACCGAAAGTGATGATCTGAGCCACAAAATCACCGCCGCCGTAGCGCTCGACCACGTAATTGTAAACCCGCTCCCGCCCGTGAATGCAAAAATCGACATCGATGTCCGGCATGTTGATCCGCGATGGGTTCAAAAAACGCTCGAAGATCAGGCCGTGCTCGATAGGGTCCAAATCGGTGATGAAAAGGGCATAGGAGACCAGGCTGCCGGCGGCCGATCCCCGCCCGGGTCCGACCGGAATCCGGTTCTGCCTGGCATAGCGGATAAAATCCGCCACGATCAGGAAATAACCGGAAAAACCCATCTGCGTGATGGTTGCAATCTCGTATTCCAACCGCTCGCGATAGACCCCCTCGTTCAGGTGCGGACGCTTTTGGCGGATGACCGCGAGGCGCCGTGCAAATCCCTGGCGCACCTGCTCATCGAAGAGTTCGTCGGCGGTCCGGCCCGATGCGGCATCGTACTGAGGGAAATGGTAGGTCTTGAAATTGAATTCGATCGAGCAGCGGTCGGCAATGGCGGCGGTGTTGGCAATGGCCTCCGGGAAATCGACGAAATCGTCTCGCATCTCCTGGGGTGATTTGAAATAGAGCTGGTCGGAGTCGAAAACGAAGCGGTCGGCGTCGGCCATTGTTTTCTGCGTCTGAACGCAGAGCAGGATTTCATGGGCCTTGGCGTCCTGGGGATTGAGATAGTGGCAGTCATTGGTCGCCACCAGCGGAATACCCAATTGGTGACCGAGTTCGACCAGACCCTGGTTGACCTGCCGCTGGGCGGGAATGCCGTTGCTCTGCAGTTCCAGAAAGAAATTCCCCTCGCCGAAAATCTTTTGGTAGAACCGGGCCGCCGCTTTGGCCTGGTCCATTTGACGGGCCAGAATGTATTGCGGAATATCCCCTTTCAGGCAGGCGGAGAGCGCGATCAGGCCCTCGGCGTGTGCGGCCAGCAACGCCTTGTCAACACGCGGTTTGTAGTAATAGCCCTCCAGTTGGGCGACGGTGGCCAGTTTGCAGAGGTTGCGGTACCCTTGCTGATTGCGGGCCAACAATATCAGGTGGCGCGTGCCCTCCTTATCGAGGGGCGTTTTGTCGGAAAGCGTGCGCGGGGCCACGTAGCATTCACAACCGATAATGGGCTTGATGCCGGCCGAGAGCGCCTGTTGGTAGAAATCGAGAACCCCGAACATGGTGCCGTGGTCCGTCAGGGCCACCGCCGGCATGCCGAAGGCCGTCACTTTGCGGAACAGTTCCTCCAATCGTATGGCCCCGTCGAGCAGGCTGTATTGGGTGTGAACGTGAAGATGAACAAAATCAGAGGTGGCCTGGGTCATGATCGCATCAATTATCCACCCGGTAATTGGGGGCCTCTTTGGTGATGATCACGTCATGCACATGGCTTTCCCGCAGGCCGGCCGCACTGATCTTGACAAAGCGGGCCTGCTGTCGAAGTTCCTCGATCGTCCGGCAGCCCACGTAGCCCATTCCGGCCTTGAGCCCCCCGATCAGCTGCAGGATATTGGCTGAGAGGGTTCCGCGGTAGGGCACCCGTCCAACGATGCCCTCGGGTACCAGCTTTTCGTCGCTTTCCTGTTCGGTCTGGTAGTACCGATCCTTGCTGCCCTGTTTCATTGCCTCCAAGGATCCCATGCCGCGGTAGACCTTGTAACTTCGGCCCTGAAAGAGGATGGTTTCCCCCGGGCTCTCCTCGGTTCCGGCAAAAAGCCCGCCGATCATGATGGTGTGGGCGCCGGCGCCGAGCGCCTTGGTGACGTCGCCGGAAAACTTGATGCCGCCGTCGGCCACCAGGGGGACCCCGCTTTTTCCAGAGACCTCGCGGCAGTTCATAATGGCCGAAATCTGGGGCACACCAATACCGGCAATGATCCGGGTGGTACAGATGGATCCGGGACCAATGCCGATCTTGACGGCATCGACACCGGCGTCGACGAGGGCCTGGGCGCCCTCTGCGGTGCCCACATTGCCCGCGATGAGCTGAATGGCCGGGAAATCGGCTTTCAGGCGCACCACCGCCCGGATCACATTGCCCGAATGGCCGTGGGAGGTGTCGATCACAATGACATCGGCCCCGGCCTTGAGCAGCGCCTCGGCCCGCGGCATCATATCCGGGCCCACCCCGACGGCGGCGCCCACCCGCAGCCGTCCCATGGCATCTTTACAGGCATTGGGATACTTTTTGATCTTCTCAATATCCTTGATGGTGATCATCCCGGTCAATCGACCGGCCTTGTCCACCACCAGCAATTTTTCGATGCGATGGGTGTGCAGCAGCTTCTTGGACTCCTCCAGGGAGATCCCCTCGCTCACCGTCACCAGGTTTTCACGGGTCATGACATCACTGACCCTTTTGGTCATGTCCGTTTCAAATCGCAGATCCCGGTTGGTGACGATGCCCACCAGCTGATCGCCCCGGGTGACCGGAACGCCAGAGATGCGATAACGGGCCATCAGGGCCATCACCTCTTCGATGGGCCGGTCCGGGTCGATGGTCAGAGGATCCACGATCATGCCGCTTTCTGATTTTTTAACCTGATCCACCTCCATGGCTTGATGCTTGATGCTCATGTTGCGATGAATAAAGCCGATGCCGCCTTCGCGGGCCATGGTGATGGCCGTCTGCGCTCCGGTCACCGTATCCATGGCGGCACTGACAATGGGAATGTTCAGATTCAATTCACGGGTCAGGGGGGTTCGGGTGTCGACATCCTTGGGAAGGATGTCCGAGTAGCTGGGTAACAGCAGCACATCATCGAAGGAATAGGCTTCCTCGGCGATCAGGTTGGTCATGGGATCCTCCGTATTTAGCTGGACGTTGGCCGGGTCGGCAGCGGTGACAACGGGTGACGCCCGCCCAGGGCCGGCCGAAAGGCGATTGATCGGGCAAGCTAACAAATGAGGGGGCCGGGATCAATCCTAATCAGCACAACCTGGAAAATTCCAGCGTGTTGAAGGCGGACAGCCAAAGACCGTGGGGAAAGGGCGGCCGCTCCCTTGACACCCGCGGTCGGCCGTAATAGAGTCCGCGCTTGACCGTGGCCCCCCGGATGTGCCGCTGCTGTTCGCGTGGTCACGCCCGCCATTCAACCCTGTGTGGGGGTCGCCAGGAGCCTAAATTACGCCATGCTGTTTAGCATCAACCCGGAAAACCCCCAGCAACGGCTGATCGACCAGGTGGCGCAGATCCTGTCCAGCGGCGGTCTGATCGCCTACCCCACCGACACCTACTACGGTATCGGATGCGATATCATGAACAAGCGGGCCATTGAAAAAATCTACCACCTCAAGCAGCGCAGCCAAAGCCAGCCCTTCAGTTTCATCTGTGCCGACCTGAAAAACATCAGTCAGTACGCCAAGGTCTCCAACTATGCCTACAAGACCATGAAGCGGCTGCTCCCCGGACCCTACACGTTTATTCTGGCCGGTTCCAAACTGGTCCCCAAAATCATGCTCACCAAGCGCAAAACCGCCGGCATCCGTGTTCCGGCCAACAACATCTGTCTCGCTCTGGTGGCGGCGCTGGGAAACCCGGTGATTTCCACCAGTGCCACCAGGCCCGATGGTGAGGTGTTTCACGACCCATCCCTGATCCACGATCACTTTGGTGCACGATTGGACGCGGTGATCGACGGCGGAGCGGTGTCGGGCATGCCATCCAGTGTGATCTCACTGGAAGGGGATATTCCGGAAATCATCCGCGCCGGTTTGGGGGACGTAAGCTCGTTCCGATAGCACGGCGTCATGCAGCGACGCGGCGCCTCCCCGCCACACCCCCGCAGGCAAGCGCCATCGAAACGACTCAGCGCTTTTGCAATCGTTTCAGCAGCAGGCTGGCCGATCCCCGGTCCATGTCGTCAAGGGCAAAATGAAGGGCCATTTCCGCCAGGGCGGATTTGTTGTCAATGCTGGCCCCATTGAGCTTCAATTGGTGAAATTTACGATTGAACCGATCCAGCAGCGCCTCGGAAAAATAAAAACCGGCCTTTCGCTTGGGAATCAACGGTTTGGAAAGCGGCCGGCCTGTGGCCACCGACACCGGATCAATGCGCTTTTCGTCAAAAAAATCAGGGATGGTCTTGTTGTCTGATACCATCTTCGATCAACCTCTCAACCAGTTTTCGATAATCGTGTGCACCCGAGGCACTGTCGGCGAACTCAAAGATGCTCTTTCCGAACACCGGTGCCTCACACAAACGCACATTGTGATAGATAGGATCGCAAATCTGTTTGCGGAACAGGCGCCGCAGCCGGTTGTAGATGTCGTGGCTTTGACGGGTGCGCCGGTCAAACATGGTGGGCACGATGTATTTGAGGCGCAGGGATTGGTTCAGCTGCTGAACCGAAACCAGGTAACCGAAAAAGGTTTTCAGGCCCTCCAACGCCGGACCCTGGAGTGCCACCGGGCAGAGCACCTCGTTGGCGGCCATGAGGATGTTGACGCTCAGCACATCCCAGCCGGGTGCACAGTCAAAAACCAGGAAATCCAGCCCCTCGTTTCTGGGGGTCAGACTCCAGCGCAATATGGCATGCCGTCGATCACGGGGCTGTTCACCCAGCCAGTTTTTAAGCTCGACCAGTTTGATCCCCCCGGCCAGCACCCACAGGTTTTTTCGTGCTGAATGGATGGCCTCCCGTTTCAGGATGGTGCGGCCATTCCCATCGTTGCCGGTTATGAACTCATACAGCCCGTAAGGTGGCGAAACACCAAGAAAAGTGGTGGTCTGCGCCTGGGTGTCGCAATCCACCAACAGGACCCGCTTCCCGGCCAGGGCCAGCCCGTGGGCCAGGTTGACGGCAGTGGTGGTTTTTCCCACCCCGCCTTTGGCCATCGCCACTGCAATCTTTCGCATACGCTAGTCCCTCCACCAGACCGGATGTCGCCACATAAAACAGGAGCCGACACCGCACAGTTGCCCGATGGCACCGGCCCGCCGGGGATTACATCCTCTCCGGCAGATACCTGTATTGGGCATAAATGCCCGGGTGAATCAATTGAGCCACCCATTCCGGAAACGGCAATGAGATCAGGTACCGCAATAAGGTCAGTTTCTTATCACGGGCATACACCGGAACCACGACCCCCTCGATACCAGCCAGTTCCGCGGCCCACTCAAGAGCATCCTGGAAATTACCCAGGCGATCGACCAGACCCCGAGCCTGGGCATCTTCACCCGTGATAATGCGGCCGTCGGCCGCCCGCTCCACCTCTGCGCGCGCCATCTTTCGACCCTCGGCGATGGCCGTGACGAATTGCGCGTGGATGGTCTGGATGATGGCCTGCAGAATCTCTCGTTCATCATCTCGCATCTCCCGGGTGGGCGAACCGGTGTCTTTGTACGGGCCGCTTTTAATCACCACGGGAACCATGCCGATTTTTTCCAGCAGCTCGCCAAAGTTGGTATATCCCATGATCACCCCGATGCTGCCGGTGATCGTGCCCGGGTTGGCCACGATGCCGTCGGCAGCGCTGGCCACATAATAGCCGCCTGAGGCGGCCACGGCGCCCATGGACGCAACCACCGTCTTGGTACCGACGGTTTTTCGGATCTCACGGTAAATCTCCTGCGCCGGTCCAACGGCGCCGCCGGGCGAATTGATCCGGATGACGATGGCTTTAATGGCGTCATCTTCCCGGAAGCGGCGGATATGATCGATGGTTTGCCGGGAATCAGCAATGGCGCCATCGATTTCAATCACACCCACCGACGGTGCACCCGAATCGCCGGTAGAGCGCCACATCCATCGCGCCATGGCCAGGGACCCCAAGACGAGAACCGTCAGAATCGAAAAGCTGACCAGCAGAAAAAAAAGATACGGATGGCGTCTGGAAAACATGACATGTTCCTTTTTTGGGCATCGGACCGGGCCTGGTCGAAAGCCCGGGCCCGTTACCGTCTCGCAACCCGGGGCGATGCTTCCCGGCACAAGGCTTGAGGATAGCGGCCGCGGCGGCGGCTGAATCCAAACAACCCAGCGTAAGACGGGTACAAAAACGCCGGCGGGCCCCCTTTGAGGCAAGTCGCCGGCGTTTCATGGGCGGTCAAAGGATCTACTGTTCGTCGTTGTTGAGCTTTTCCTGCAGATTTTCGCGAAGGATTTCCCCGAAACTGGAGGTCGCCGGCCCCATATTGGTGACATAATCGCTGAGCAAATCGTGATCGTCCTCCATTTCGAGCCTTTTGATGGAGAGACCGATGCGCCGCTCGCCGCTGTTGATATTCATCACTTTGGCGGTCAGCGTCTGGCCGATCTCGAACTGGCCCACCGGGGTCTTGATTTTCTCCTTGCTGATCTCGGAAACATGCACCAGCCCCTCAATGCCCTCTTCCAGTTCGACAAAGACGCCGAAATCGGTCACATTGGTGACAGTGCCGGCGATCTCCTTGCCGACTTCATAGCGCTGGGCAACCGTATCCCAAGGATCGGCCTGCAATTGTTTCACGCCCAACGAGAAGCGCTCCTGCTCCTTGTCGATCTCCAGGACGATGGCCTGCAGGACATCGCCCTTTTTGTATATTTCGGACGGGTGCTTGATGCGCTTGGTCCAGGAGATATCGGAAATGTGCACCAACCCGTCGATGCCCTCATCGATGCCGATAAAAATACCGAAGTCTGTGATATTCTTTATTTTTCCCTCAATGGTCGTACCAACGGGGTATTTGTCGCTGATCACGTCCCAGGGGTTGGGTGCGGCCTGTTTCATGCCCAGGGAGATCCGGCGGTTGTCCGGCTTGATATCCAGGACGAGGGCATCCACGATCTCCCCCACCGAAACCACCTTGGAAGGATGCCTAACTTTGCGCGTCCAGGACATTTCTGAAACGTGGATCAGGCCTTCGATGCCCTCTTCAAGCTCTACGAAGGCACCGTAATCGGTCAAACTGACCACCTTGCCGCTGATGCGTGAACCGATCGGATATTTTTGGGCGGCACTAACCCAGGGATCTTCGGTCAGTTGTTTCATTCCCAATGAGACGCGCTCGCGCTCTAAGTCCAGACTCAGGATTTTGACATTGATCTTGTCCCCCACGGTGAACAACTCGGAGGGGTGTTTGACCCGACCCCAGGAGATGTCGGTGATGTGCAACAGGCCGTCCACGCCCCCCAGATCGACGAAAACGCCGTACTCGGTCAGGTTTTTGACGACGCCGGAGACCACCTTGCCTTCGTGAATGGTCACGAGGGTTTTGGCCCGCTTGGATTCGCGTTCTTCTTCCAGCAGCGCCCGGCGGGAAAGGACGATGTTGCTGCGCTTGCGGTTGTACTTGAGAATTTTAAAATCGAAATCCTTGCCGACCATTTCGTCCAGATTGCGAATGGGTCGCAGGTCGGCCTGAGATCCGGGTAAAAAGGCCTGCACCCCGATATCGACGGAGAATCCGCCCTTGACGCGGCTGGTGATGGTCCCTCGGATGGTCTCGTCGGCTTCATGGCGGTTTTTGATATCGTCCCAGACCTTGACCTTCTCCGCCTTTTCCTTGGACAGAATCACCGCCTCGTTTTCGTCGTCCCACCACTCCACCATCACCTCGACCGTATCCCCGACCCGGGCTTTGACTTCACCATCCACCTCGAATTCGCGAATGCGGATCCGGCCTTCGGACTTGTATCCGATGTCCACCAGGACATGGTCCTTGTCCACGGAGATGATCCGACCGTTGACCACCTCGCCTTCGGCAAAGCGCTTGAAGCTCTCTTCGTACATATCCATGAGCTCTGCCATGCTTTCGCCGGTCACACTGTCCTTCTCGATCGCTTTTTCACTTGCTTCGTTGTCTACCAAGTTGTTCATGGACTGAAATTACCCCCTTAGCCGCGTTTTTTTACTGCAAATGCATTCACATGCACTATAAACTGAGGATGCTACACCAGCGCTATCAAAAAATCAACGATTTATTGGCCCATTTTGATCGCGTGCCCAAGCCGGCCTGCCGACCCCATTCAGGCCGGTGCCGGTGGCGGCCGTTTGCACGAGCCGAGAACGTGGCGCATCATACGATCGACCACCTGGGCCGCGGTTATCCGGCTCGAATCGATGCGGACGGCGTCTTCGGCCGGCCGCAGCGGCGAAATGGCCCGCGAGCTGTCGTTTTCGTCCCGTCGACGGATCGCCGCTTCGATCTGCTCCAGGGTCTGTCCGGCCCTCGGGCCGTACTGGACCAAGCGGCGCTGGGCACGCTGCGCCATGCTGGCATCGAGAAAAAACTTGAAATCCGCTTCGGGAAACACCACCGTTCCCATATCCCGGCCTTCGGCCACCAGCCCGCCGTCACGCCCGATTCGGCGCTGAATAGCCAACAAGCCCTGTCTGACCACCGCTCGCGCCGATACTGCCGATGCCAGCATGGCGATCTCGGGCGAACGGATGCGCTCGGTGATATCGGCCGTACCGACCACCAACCGTTCGCCGTCGAGCCGCAGCCGCATCGTCCCCAACAGGTCCTGCAAACGTTGGTCGTCCTGGGGTGAAATGCCGGCCTCCCGGGCCATGTAGGCCACGGCCCGATACAAGGCGCCCGTATCCAGGTAACGGTAGTCCAATTCCCGGGCCAGCATCTGGCTGACCGTGGTTTTACCGGCCCCGGCCGGGCCATCGATGGTTATCAGCAGCCGGCGGCCATCGGCCTTTTCGGCCGGTGCGTCGACACCGTTCACGAAGACCTGCCGGTTCCGGTCAGAACCGTTTCCAGGGCCTGTAAAAAACGTCGGTTTTCGGCCTCGAGGCCGACGCTGATGCGGATGCAGGTCGGAAATCCATAGGCCTTCATAGATCGGACGATCACACCCTGCCGCAGCAGGTCGTCAAAAAGGGTCTGGGCCGGCATTCCCACCTCGATCAGAAAGAAGTTGGCTTCGGTCTTGAAATAATTCAGCCCCAGACGGTCCAACCCGCTGTAAAGGACCGCCAACTCGCGGTGAACCAGGGCGATGGTCCGACGCACAAAGGCCCGGTCGTCCAAAGCGGCGGCGGCGGCGGCCTGCGCCACGGCACTGACGTTAAACGGCTGTCGGACCCGGTTGAGGACCTCCGCCAGCGCAGCCGGCATGATGCCGTAGCCCACCCGCAGCCCGGCCAGTCCATAAGCTTTGGAAAACGTGCGCAAGGTCACCTGGGGCCGAGTGACATCTCGCGGCCCCCCGGTTTTCAGGCAATCGGAATGTCTGGCGAACTCGATATAGGCTTCATCCACCACCACCACCACCCCGTCGGGGATCTGATCCATGAAACGATCAAAATCGCTCCGGGTCACCACCGTGCCGGTGGGGTTGTTGGGGTTGCAGAGAAATATCAGACGTGTATCGGCGGTTACGCAGCGGGCCATGGCGTCCAGGTCCATGGCCAGGGATGGATCCAGGGGCACGGCATCCACAACGGCGCCCGCGGCGGCGGCCGTAATGGCGTACATGAGAAAGGAGGGCCGGGGAACGATCACCCGGTTGCCGGGGCGCACCAGTGCCCGGACCAAAAGGGCGATGATATCATCGGAACCGTTTCCGACCACCACATTCGCCGCTGAAACACCGTTGAACCGGGCGATCTTGCCGGTCAGGTGATGTGCGGCGCCGTCCGGGTAGCGGTGCAGGGTCGACAGGCAGCGCTGAATGGCCGCCAGGGCCATTGGCGAAGGCCCGAGGGGGTTTTCGTTGGAGGCCAGTTTGACCGAATCGGTGATACCCGATTCCCGCTCCAGCTCCTCGAGCGGTTTGCCGGGTACGTAGGGATCGATGGCCTGAATGTAATCGGGTATCGTCAGTTTCATGCTCTACCGCCGGTTTTATGGAAACCGGTCGCGGATCCCAGCCGCGGATGACGGTGGCTCAACCCTGCGGCCGGTCATCCGGGGCGGCTTGGATCGATTGGGCGGCTGCCGTCTCGCCGGCAGCGACGGCCGCCATGTTCAGGGGGATCAGTTTGGGCTTGTGAGCGAACTCATCCTGGATGCAGCGCTTGAGGGTCTCCATGGCAACTAGGCCGCTGCGAGCCGCGAAGGCGGCAAGGGCCACGATGTTGGCAACCTTGACACTGCCCAGATCCTTGGCGATATCCACCACCGGCACGCGCAGCTCGTCCACATCGTCCCGCTTGGCCCCGAAGGTGATCAGGGAGCTGTTGATGAAGATGATCCCGCCCTTTTTCACCGTGGGTGCAAATTTTTCCAGCGAGGGCCCGTTCATGGCCACCAGGTGCTGCGGGTTTTTGATGATGGGAGATCCGATGGGCCGGTCGCTGATCACCACGGTGCAATAGGCGGTCCCCCCCCGCATTTCAGGCCCATAGGAAGGCACCCACGCCACCTCGAGGCCCTCCTCCATGGCAGCATGGGCCAGAACCTTGCCGATCAACAAGATTCCCTGCCCGCCAAATCCGGCAAACATGATTTCGCTTTGCATGGCGTCTCCTTCACTCAGCTCCGGCGTCGTGAACCTGCGATCAGGCCGGCACCTTGTAATCCCCCGGCGGGTAGTATGCCAGCAGGGTGTTTTCAGTCCATTCCAGCGCCTCCAACGGGGTCATCCCCCAGTTGGTCGGGCAGGTGCTGACCACCTCGACAAGGCTAAAGCATTTATTTTGAAGTTGATATGTAAATGCTTGTTTTATTGATTTTTTTGCTTTATTGATATACTTGGGTCCAATCACGGTCTGGCGACTGATGTAGGCGGGCGTCTGCAGGGCCGCCAGCAGTTCGGCCATCTTGATGGGCATGCCCACTTCCTCGACGTTGCGGCCCAAGGGCGAGGTGGTCGTACGCTGGTTCGGCATGGTGGTGGGGGCCATCTGACCACCGGTCATTCCGTAAATGGCGTTGTTGACGAAAATGGTGGTAAACTTTTCGCCACGGTTGGCCGCGTGAATGATCTCGCCCATGCCGATGCTGGCCAGGTCACCATCGCCCTGGTAGGTGAAGACCATCAGGTCGGGCCGCACCCGCTTGATGCCGGTGGCCATAGCCGGCGCCCGACCATGGGCCGCCTCTTGGAAATCAAAGTTGAAGTAGTTGTAGGCCAGTACGGCGCAGCCCACAGGGGCGACACCCACCGTGCGGCCCCGGATGCCCAGTTCGTCAATGGTTTCGGCCACCAGGCGGTGGATCACCCCGTGGGTACATCCGGGGCAATAATGCGTGTGCGCATCGGAGAGCGACTCCGGTTTCTTGAAGGTTTTTCCCATGTTCGATGGACTCCTTGCATTAAAGCCTTGAATTCGGTCCTGAGGGTCTTTCAGTCTCAGCCAATCCGTGCTTTGACGACGTCGATAACCTCTTCGGGGGTGGGGATATCGCCGCCGCATTTACCATACCAGCTCACCGGAAGCCGTCCCTGAACACTGCACCGAACGTCTTCCACCATCTGCCCCATGCTCATTTCAATGCTCAGGACGTGGGTGCACGACGGCTTGGCGGACGCTTCCGCCACGGCTTGTTCGGGAAACGGGAAAAGGGTCTGGGGACGGAGCATCCCAACCTCGATGCCGTCGGCTTTCAACAGATCGATGGCGGTGCGGCAGACCCGGCTCATGGTGCCGTAACTGACGACGAGCCCCCGGTAATCGCCATCCATGTTGTAGGCCTCATAGCGCACCTCGTCGATGCGCATGCGGTCGTATTTGGCCTTGAGCTGAAGATTGTTGTCGTTGAGCGCCACCGGATCCAGGTAGAGGGATTTGACCAGATTGCGTCGGGTGCGCTTGCGGTGATCCATGCCGTTGGTGGCCCAGGCGTCCTTGTTGGAGGGCTCGCTCTTGAGGTGGTCCGGGAATTCAACCGGCTCCATCATTTGGCCGATGAGGCCATCGCCCAATATCATCACCGGATTGCGGTATTTCTCGGCCAGGGGAAAGGCGCGCATCATCATCTCCACCGCCTCCTGGACACTGGCCGGAGCCATCACCAGCAGGCGGCAGTCACCATGGCCGATCCCTTTGGTAGCCTGAAAGTAGTCCGCCTGGGAAGGCAGGATGCCGCCCAGACCAGGCCCGCCGCGCATGATGTTCACATAAACCGCCGGGCACTGCGCCGCGGCGATGTAGCTGATAGATTCGCTCATGAGGCTGATTCCCGGGCTGGATGAGGTGGTAAACACCCGGGCGCCGGCGGCGGCGGCACCGAAAAGCATATATCCGACGGCCACTTCGCTCTCACCTTGCAGAAAAACGCCGCCCACTTCGGGCATGCGGCGCACCAGGTACTCGGCCACTTCCGATTGCGGGGTGATGGGATAGGCGAAGTAGTTCAGGCAGCCGGCCCGGATGGCCGCCTCACCGATGGCCTCGTTTCCCTTCATCAATACTTTTGCCATGGTGCTCCTCCGTTGATCGCCCTCAGGTTTGGGGCGATTCGGTTTCAGTGATCGAGATAGCTACGTCCGGACACATGATGCAGCACAAGGTGCAGCGGATACAATCTTCCGGGCGGGCCTGGAAAGCTGGGTAATACCCCTTGGTATTGACAGTGGAAGATATTTCGAGAACATTTTTGGGACACACGGTGATGCAAAGGCCGCATCCCTTGCAGCGGTCCTTTTCGATGTGGTGGTGATACGCCATGGCGTGCCGCTCCTTATTGTCGCCTAGAATTGGGTTCCCAGTGAAAAATCGTCGGTCGCGCAAGACTCCCGCGGTGGCGCTGGCATGCTTGGCCACCGGCCGCACCTGGCGCCCGGACCGATTTGCGCGCTTCACAGCGCCGGCTCAAAACTTTCCGCCTGCTTCCAGGGCGGCACCAGTTGCCGTTTCAACGGCAGAACCGGGCACCGAATATCTTTTCCGGTCAGGCCGGTCAACAGGGCCGCCGGTGTGGTAATGAACATCAACGGCACGTTAGCGGCCTCAGCCACCTGTTGGGAAAACAGATACCCGGCCACAATATGCCGGGCGGTCGTCTCCTCCATGAGGTTGGCGTTGCCGATGATGCCGGTGACCGTCATTTTGGCCTGAGTTTCGATCTCCCGCCGCATCTTCAGACAGCCGCTGAGCGTATCGGTGTGCGGTCGATGGGGATTGATCACCTGCAGCAGCTGCACGGGCTTGCCTTTTAGCGAATCGGCCAACGCCGCCAGAACGGTCGCCCCAACGCCATCCCCCCCCACATCCAACAGGGTCAACCCCACCGGATGCCTCAGCATGCCCGAGACGGCAGGGCTCAAAATGGGCAGGTCCGCCTGCATGTAGGCAACGGGCGGCAGAACCACGTCGATGCCTAGCCGATTCAAGGTCTGACGGGCCTCACGGGTTCTGAAGTAGGGGTTGACCAGATCCAGATCCGCCACACGAACCGCGGTACCCCGGGCATGCATATGAACCGCCAGGTTGATGGCAACCTCGGTTTTTCCACTGCCGTACGCACCGACAATGACTACGATACCAGTCAGTTCCAGTTCCAAGGGGAAAAAATCCATTTGGGTTTGGCCGTGGTCCGGCCGAGCCGGCCCAGGTGTGAAGGGCCCTGCCCGCAGTGGTCACGTCAAGGCCACCGATGCCTACACGATCGAAACAAGTAGAGTTACTTATTTTATATAATGATGTCGTGTCAAGGGGTTTGCTGCAGCATCCTTTCGTCTTTCACCGCTTGCTCGGGTGTGATACATAGGCGGTCCCGATCATCGCCGCCCACGGGCCGCCGAAAACCAGACAGGAGAACCGTACCATGACCGTGGTCAAAACAGGCCTCGAGGTGTTTTTAGACCATCCACCGCCTTCGGTAAAGGGCCGGCGGCTGGGCCTTTTGTGCAATCCGGCGTCCGTGGACCAGCGTCTGGTGCATGCACGCCGACGGCTCTGCCGGGAGCTGCCCGGCCAGCTTAAAGCGATTTATGCCCCGCAGCACGGCTTTTACGCCGAAAAACAGGACAACATGATCGAGTCGGCCGACCGGGAAGACCCGGTGACCGGACTGCCGGTGTTCTCCCTCTACGGAGCCGCGCGCATCCCAACCCAGGCCATGATGGATCCCATCGACCTGATGCTGGTGGACCTTCAGGATGTGGGAACCCGGGTCTACACCTTCGTTTCCACCCTTTCGCACTGCATGGAGGCGGCGCGGCAATACGGCAAACGCGTCATGGTGTTGGATCGCCCCAATCCCATTGGCGGGCACCGGGTGGAAGGCAACCTGCTTCACCGCGACTGGGCCTCCTTTGTGGGCCGCTATCCCATCCCCATGCGCCATGGTCTGACCATCGGCGAACTGGCCCGTCTGATCAACACCCACTTCGGCGTCGCCTGCGATCTGGAAGTGATCCCCATGCACGGATGGAATAGAGACATGGACTTTTGCCAGACCGGCCTGCCCTGGGTGGCCCCCTCACCCAATTTACCGACACCGACATCAGCCTTGGTCTACCCCGGGCAGGTCATCTGGGAAGGCACCAACATCTCCGAAGGCCGTGGCACCACCCAGCCCTTCGAACTCTTCGGGGCGCCCTTTCTCGATCCTGAAGGCCTGATCGATGCCATTGACCCGGTCCTGACGCGGGGGGTCGTCCTCAGGCCGGTCGAGTTTGAACCCACCGCCAACAAATGGGCCGGACACCCCTGTCGCGGATTTCAAATCCATGTCACCGACGCGGCGGTTTATTCACCCTACGCGCTGTCGCTGGCCCTTTATCAAACCATCTACCAGAACCATCCGGACCGTTTTGCCTACCAAAAGCCGCCTTACGAGTATGAATTTGAACGGTTGCCAATGGATTTGATCCTCGGCGACCGGCGGATACGGACCCAGGTTGAAGCCGGAACCCCCCTGGCGGTCATCATCTCGGATTGGCAGACCCAGTTGTCAGCATATCGGTCTATTATCGAAGCGGTATATATCTACAGGTAATCGGCCGGACGCGGTCAGGGCTGGGTGGCCCATCGACCATCATGGGGCGTCGGTTGGGGTGTCTGAAAAATCAAGCCCCGACCGGCGGTCCGATCGGGGCGGCGTTTTTCATTTGGGAAGCGGATTGGCTTACTTTTCGGATTTGAGGGTTTCGATCTCTTTCTTGAGCTCATCGATCTCACTCTTATACTTCTCGGCATCGGTGTCCGCGGGAGCGACATCGGCGGATGTATCCTCTTTCTTCCAGGAGTCTTTCATTTCATCGAACCCCAGGTAAAGGGCAAGACCACCGCCAAGCAACAGCATCACCGGAATCGCACCGGCCAGAAGCTGAAGAAACTCGCTGAACCATACCGTCAGGCCAATCAGTCCGAGTACTGCTGCCACTGCCCCGCCAATTAACGTTTTCATAGAGAATCATCCTCCTTCTTAAACCTAATAAATGCGTTAAAAAAAATCTCAACCACTTCTTCGGCCCGTCCATGTGAATCCCGCCACGATGGACGCATCGGCAATCCATTTCACCGGCTTCAACCGTTGCCGCCCCATGTACGTTGTTTTAAAAACCATTAAATTTCGAATAGATAACAATCCAACCGGATGTCCCTAAGTCCTTTGCCAATACCATAGAAGCCCGCGCAGCGCAAGCATATTTTTGCGCAGCGAATATGGCGTTGCAAAGACTCGAGGCTTCTGATATTTTTCGAGGAAATGACCCGGTAAGCCGGCCGCTGGAAGTAACCTTCCAAAATGTTTACAATTTATTGAACTTCCTACGAGACCGTCCAATCATGAGTCCCAATAAAAAACAACCGCTCGCTGCGATGACTGGAAAGGTTCGCCAGTGGATCGACCGGCTGCTTGAGCGGTCCCATGATCACTACTTGAGTTTCCTGCCCTCACCCACCGGTCTACTCTCGGGTTTTTTTCTGAACCGCATCTTCAGCGGGATATTCATGGGTGCGGAACAGGCTGACGTTCTGAAAACCATCCCTGAAGAAGCAATCGTCGTCTACACGACCAAATACAAAAGCCGCTTCGAATTTCTTTTCTCCCACACCCGCTACCGGCAACTGCGCCTGCCGGTACCCCAGCTGGCCTTTGACTGCGACATCTACGTCTGGCAGCCCCTTTCCCGCATATGGCGTATCGGTCTGGCTTACCTGGATGAACTGGTTCACCGGCATCGCATCCTGGACCCCTATCGCAGCGGCTACTATCAGCGTGCCCTTCCGGCGACAGGTTGCGCCATGCTCTCCCTGGTTGAAAAAAAAGGGTTCTATCGCCGCTTCGTCAAGGCGAAAACCGACCCTCTACAGCACCTCATCGAGACCCAAAAAAAGATCGACCAACCTATCTTTATCGTTCCGCAGCTGATGTTTTTCGGCAAATCGCCCCTGCCGGCCGTACTCGGACTGGTGGATATTTGTTTCGGCACCTCGCACCGTCCGGGCATGCTCAGAAAGATCGCCACCTTGGTGCGTCATCCCGGCCGTATTTTCGTTGAACTGTCCCCGCCGCTGAACCTGCGGCAGTGGCTCAGCCAGACGGTCTATGCCGATAAAAGCAGCGACTATCTGGCCCTTCAACTGCGGCGCCGGCTTCTGCTTCAGCACAACCGCCATCGTCAAAGCATCACCGGCCCGGTTTTGAAATCCAACGAGGAGCTGAAGGAATCGATTCTCACCAGCGAACCGATGCGGTCCTTCCTTAAAAAACACGCCGAAACCCGACAGGAACCGATATACGCCGTTAGAAAACAGGCCGACGGCTATCTGGACGAAATCGCCGCCCGCTACAGCCCGGCCATGATCCGTATCATGTCAACGGTGGTGAAATGGATCACCAACTCCATGTTCGACGGCGCCGTCATCGATCGAGAGGGCCTGAACCGGGTCAAGGCCATGTCCATGCAGGGACCGTTGATTCTCACGCCTTGCCACAAAAGTCACATCGACTATTTGATTCTCTCCTACGTGCTTTACCACAACAACATGCCATGCCCCCATATCGCCGCAGGCAAGAATCTCTCCTTCTGGCCCCTGGGCCCCCTGTTTCGCAGCGGCGGCGCCTTTTTCCTGCGGCGGACCTTCAGGGGGGCGGTGCTGTATGCCCGCGTCTTTTCGGCATACATGTACAAGTTGTTGGAAGAGGGGTTCAATATCGGACTCTTCATTGAGGGGGGCCGGAGCCGCACCGGCAAACTCCTGATGCCCAAGTTGGGCCTGATCTCCATCCTGCTCGATGCTTACCGCAACGGGGCCTGTGAAGACATGATCTTCGTTCCGGTTTACATCGGATACGATCGGATCATCGAAGATCAGGCCTACATCCATGAGGTGGAAGGGGGAAAGAAGGAAGATGAAAACCTCAGCCAGATAATCCGCGCCCGGCGCTTTCTTAAAAGGCGCTACGGAAAAATCTACATCAACTTTCACGACCCCATCTCGACCCGGGACCTGCTGGCCGAACAGCCCGTGCCGTTGGACCAGATGACCCAGAAAGCGGTCAACGCACTGTGCCGTAATCTGGGGTGGCGGATCATCAATGCCATCGACCAGCAAACCGTGGTGACTCCCCACGGCCTGGTTGCCGCAGCCATCTTGAACATTGCCAAACCCCGCTTCTCCCACGAGGAGCTGATGGAAACCGTCAACACCTACCTGACTTTCGCCATCTCCCAGAAGGCCAAGCTGGCCGACACCATCATTCTCAACCCGGATGGTGCCATGGAAAACGTCGTTGAACACTACCTGTCACGAAAACTGCTCGAGAAAGCCCCCGGAGAAAAAGATCAGGCCGAGGACCAGACCGATTACATGGTCAACACCACCAAACGTGCACTCCTGGAGTTTTACAAAAACAACTGCATTGCCTATTTCGTACCCGCCGCCTTTACCGCGTTGGCGGTCCTGGAGCGCGACGCCTTCCAGTTCAACGCCGGGGATCTGCAAAACGAGTATCATTTCTATCAGGATTTTTTTAAATATGAGTTCGCTTTCGATCTGGATCGGCCACCGACCCATTTTATGAGAAAAACCATCAAGTCCTTTATCGACGATGCCATGCTGATGCCTCACCAAACCATCCCCGACCGCTATCAGATCACCTCGTCGGGATACCGCAAACTCAAGCTGTTCGCCGCTTTCTTGAAACCCTATTTCGAATCCTACCGGGTCGTGCTGACCTTTTTGCGGACCAATCGCAAGGAAACACCTGAAATCAAAGACAAACTCAAGAAAATTCACGGCCTGGGTCTGCAGATGGTTAAAAACCGGGAGATCGATCTGGTCGAATCAGTGTCGAAAATCAACTACACCAACGGCCTGAGTTATTTTTCAACCAACGGCATCCGAAGCCACGAGGATGAAGCGCCCATTTCCCACTATGAAGCCCGAATTCAGAACTACCTGATGCTGCTGGGTCCATGAAAGCGCTGATCCTGGCCGCCGGATTGGGGACACGCCTGGCACCCCACTCCCAAACCCTGCCCAAGGCGCTTTTCCCGGTTGCGGGCATCCCGGTATTGGGACGAATGATCACCCTCTTAAAGCAGGCCGGCTGTCGCTCCCTAGCCGTCAACACCCACCACCTGGCCCATCGGATCCGGTCCTATCTGGCTGAGAACGATTTTGGACTGCCGGTCACCCTGAGCCACGAAACGGAGATTTTAGGCACCGGCGGCGCCATCCGCAAGCTGGCCGGCTTCTGGAGCGACGAGCCGTTTGTGGTGGTCAACGCCGATATCGTGACCGACATCGATCTGGCGGACGTTTACCGACGCCATGCCGCGCACCCGGCCCAGGTGACCCTGGTCATGCAGGACCGTGAACCCTTCAACCAGGTGTGGGTGGATGAGCGGAATCAGGTCGTTGGGTTTGAACGCTTTCCCGGCTCGGCAGGGCATGAACACCACCGCAAATTGGCCTTTACCGGCATTCACGTCATCGATCCCGCCGTGGTCGGCCGCATACCCGGCCGCGGGTTCAGCGACATCATAGAGATCTATCGACGGATGCTTGCCGACGGACTGTCGATTCAGGCCCATGTGGTCACGGGTCATCACTGGCAGGATATGGGCAGCCCGGACCGTTTTCGGGACGCGGTCGTGGATCTCATGGCCCCCGACGCGTTCCGATCCGCCTTTCCCGGCTGCCCGGCCGCAACCATCGAACGGCGACGGTTAAGCGGCGACGGCTCCGACCGTGGCTGGTATCGCCTGACCGCTGGTGGACAGCGGCTGATCCTGGCGGACCATGGCATCACCCTCACCCTGCCGGGCAGCGAAGTCAATGCCTGCGTCCGAATCGGGACCCACCTGCATCGCCGTGGGCTGCCCGTCCCCCGGATCTACGCCCATGATGGATTCAGCGGGCTGGTGTTCATGGAGGATCTGGGGGATTGCCATCTGCAGCAGGCGGCACTGGGCGGAACCCGCAGCACCATAGAGCGGCTTTACTGCACGGTCATCGACACCCTGTTCGACCTGACGATCAAGGGGGCGGATGGATTTGACCCCACCTGGACCTGCCAGAGCCAAGCCTATGACACCCCCCTGATCCTGGAACGGGAGTGCCGCTATTTTGTTGAGGCCTTTCTCAACGGCTACCTCGGCAGGACGGTGGCTTATGAGGAGCTGGCAGCCGAATTTGAACGCCTGGCCCAGGGAGCCGTCGACCACGGCACCCGTGGTCTGATTCACCGCGATTTTCAATCCCGCAACATCATGATCCGCGACGGCCGGCACTACCTGATTGATTTCCAGGGTGCCCGAAGCGGCCCGGTCCAATACGACCTGGCCGCTCTGTTGATCGATCCTTATGCCGCTCTGGTTCCGGACCTTCGGCGGCGGTTGCTCGCCTATGCCGCCCAGCAGGCCGCTGGACGCTTGAAATGCTCGCCGCACGGTTTCGTGCGAGGATTCCGCTACTGCAGCGTCACCCGCAATCTTCAAATACTCGGGGCCTTTGGATACCTGA
This sequence comes from Desulfosarcina sp., assembly GCA_046484885.1. Taxonomy (GTDB): domain Bacteria; phylum Desulfobacterota; class Desulfobacteria; order Desulfobacterales; family Desulfosarcinaceae; genus Desulfosarcina. The sequence goes on from JAWOIA010000038.1 coordinate 54,050, forward strand.
GCCGCGTCAAAGGAAAATCGATTTTTCAGCGATGGATACCCCCTGCGGCATCCATGCTGGCCGGCCACATCCGCTGCATCGATGAAGACCACTTTCCCGGCCTGCTCAAGATTGCGCAAGCCCTGGCTTCCAAACCGCCCCGCCCATTCCCGCCGGCTGACGGCACGCCCGCGCCTGAAAGGAGAATAAAATGAACCCAATTCCGATCATGATCAACGGCCTGCCGGGAAACGTGGCCTCGATGATCGCCCACCACGCCCTGGGGGACGGCCGCTTCACCCTTTTACCCCACTCCCTGACCGGTCCCGAAATCGAAAAGGATCATTGCATCATATCCACGAGGTCATTCGATCTCGTCCGACCGGCCGACCGCGAACAGGCCATGGATGCCATCCAGAAACGTCATGCCTATTTCATCAGTGTGGATTTCACCCACCCGGCCGCCGTCACTGACAATGCCGCTTTTTACTGCCGGCGCCGTCTACCGTTCGTTATGGGAACCACGGGCGGGGACCGGGCCAAGCTGGACCAAACGGTCAGGGAATCGCAAGTCTGCGCCGTTGTCGCACCCAATATGGCCAAGCAGATCGTCGGATTTCAGGCCATGATGGCGTACGGGGCCGCCACCTTTCCCGGCCTGTTCAGTGGCTACCACCTTACGGTCCGGGAAAGCCACCAGGCCGGCAAGGCGGATACCAGCGGGACGGCTAAAGCCATGGTCTCCTATTTCCAACGCATGGGGGTCGATTTTTGCGTGGACGCCATCATAAAGGAGCGGGACCCGACCGTGCAGCGGTTGGAGTGGAACATCCCGGCAGAGTACCTTGCGGGGCATGCCTGGCATACCTATCGCCTGACCTCACCGGACCAGAACGTGCGCTTCGAATTCACGCACACCGTCAACGGCCGGGATGTCTACGCCGAAGGCACCCTTGATGCGGTCCGCTTTCTGGACCGGCAGCTGCACGCGGGGGCGACGGCAGCGGTTTTCAGCATGATTGATGTGTTGAAGGGGTCACCGCAGGCCGGCTCACCCGGGTTGGCGTGATGAATCGGACCCCTGAACCGAAAGCCCATTGACCGGTCTGCTGACGGCCGCCTTCGGGACCACGCGCGTGGGGCGTTCGGACAGCCCGCCACGTGGTGCTCTGCACCTCAACCTGTTTGAATCAGCTCACGGGCGGTTGCCAGCGCCTGCTCCAGGTGCTGAGGCTGGGTGCCGCCGGCCTGGGCCATGTCAGGACGGCCGCCGCCGCCGCCGCCGACCCGAGCCGCGATCGGTTTGATCATCTTGCCCGCATGGAAGCGGTGGTTAAGATCCTTGGAAACCATCACGATCAGAAGGGCCTTGCCGTCGGCTTCAGCCCCCAAGACCACAATACCGGAGCGGACGCGCTCCTTGAAACGGTCGGCCAGTTCCCGCAGGGCGGAGGGCTGATCGACGTCGACGCGTTGGATGACCGCCTTCACCCCGTTGATCTCAACGACCTGCGGGCCGTCACCGCCGGCCTGCATTTCGGCCATTCTCGTTTTTAGGGTGTGGGCCTCTTTTTCCAGGCTCCTGAGGGACGCGATCAGGGACTCGACGCGCTTGACCACCCGGTCGGGGCTGTCTTTGAGCAGATGACTGACCTTTTCAAGGGTGCGGCCCATTCTCTGAACCTGTTCCACAGCGGCCGCTCCGGTCAACGCTTCGATGCGCCTCACCCCCGAGGCGACGCTGGCTTCGGAAAGGATTGTAAAAAAGCCGATGTCGCCGGACCGGCCCGTGTGGGTGCCGCCGCAAAGCTCCCGGCTGAAGGAGTCCAGGGCCACCACACGGACCCGGTCGCCGTATTTTTCCTCGAAGAGGGCTGTGGCGCCCGACTCCATGGCGCCCCGCATGTCCATCTCCTCCACCCCCACGGGAACATTCTGCCGGATGTGTTCATTGACCCGGGTTTCGATGCGCAGCAACGCGTCGGCATCGATTTGTGAAAAATGGGTGAAGTCAAAGCGCAGCCGATCCGGGGCCACCATCGATCCAGCCTGCTTGACATGGTCGCCCAGCTCCCGGCGCAAGGTCGAATGAAGGATGTGGGTCGCCGTGTGGTTGCGGGCCACGGCGGCCCGCCGCTCGCCGTCCACACGCAGCAGGACCGTCTGACCGTTCTCAAGGCGCCCGGCGGTCACCTCTGCCTTGTGGATAATGATGCCGGTCGGGTCTTTAACGGTGTCGCTAACCCGCATCTCCATACCGGGAGCCGTAATGGTCCCGCAGTCCCCCACCTGACCGCCGGCTTCACCGTAAAACGGCGTGGCCGAGGTCACCACTTCCACCAGGGCCCCCGCATCGGCGGCTTGAACCTCGTGGTTGTCCAGCACCACCAGCAACACCCGGGCTTCACAGGTCAGCGTACCGTAACCCACGAATTCCGATTTTTGACCCAGAGCCCCCAGTCGGCGGTAAGCATCGGAAACACCGCTGAAGGCGATTTTGGAGCGGGACTGCCGGCGCTGCGCCTCCATATGCGCTTCGAACCCGTCGGCGTCCAGGGTCAGCCCTTCGTCGCGAACCACGTCACGAACAATGTCGACAGGAAAACCGAAGGTGTCGTAGAGCTTGAAGATCAACTTTCCGGGAACCTGCTGGCTCCCCTGGGCCCGGATCTCGGCCAGAGCCTCGTTGAGCACCCGCAGGCCGTTGTCCAAGGTTTCGGAAAAGCGCCGTTCTTCGTTTTCGATCACATTGGTGATAAAGGCGGCCGCCGCCTTGAGCTCCGGGTAAGCCCTTTCCATCAGGCCAAAAACCACCCGGGCCGTTTCGTGCAAAAAGGGCTCCATCAGACCGATGTTGCGGCCATAGCGGATGGCCCGCCGCATGATCCGCCGCAGGACATACCCCCGGCCCTCATTGGAGGGCAGCACCCCGTCGCCGATCAGAAATGCGGCCGCGCGGCTGTGGTCGGCGATCACTTTCATGGCAACATCATCGGACGCCCGCTGGCCATAGGGTCGCTGGGCCAGCATCTCGGTGCGTTGAATGATAGGGTAGATCAGGTCGGTGTCAAAATTGGTCCCCACATTCTGAATCACCGCAGCCATGCGCTCCAACCCCAGCCCCGTGTCGATACTCGGTTTGGGCAGCGGGGTCAGGGTGCCCGAAAGGTCGCGGTTGAACTGCATGAAGACCAGGTTCCAAATCTCCAGAAACCGGTCGCAGTCACAGGCGACGTTACACTCCGGTCGACCGCAGCCGTGTTCAGAGCCCCGATCCAGGTGAATCTCGCTGCAGGGGCCGCACGGCCCGGTGTCACCCATGGCCCAAAAGTTGTCTGCCTCCCCCAGCCGGATCATGCGCGACTCGGGGATGCCGATGCGACGATGCCACAGGTCGTAGGCTTGGTCGTCGTCCAGATATACCGACGCCCAGAGTTTGTCCGCCGGCAGTCCATAGCCGTTGGTCAACAAATCCCAGGCAAAATCGACCGCTTTCTCCTTGAAGTAGTCGCCAAAGGAGAAATTCCCCAGCATCTCGAAAAAGGTGTGGTGGCGCGCCGTGTAGCCCACATTTTCCAGGTCGTTGTGTTTACCGCCGGCCCGTACGCACTTCTGGGAGGTGGCGGCGCGCACATAGTCCCGCTTCTCTTCACCCAGAAAGGTGCGTTTGAACTGCACCATTCCGGCATTGGTAAACAGCAGCGTCGGGTCGTCCTGAGGAATCAGGGAGGAACTGCGCACAACCCGATGGCCGTGTTTGCGAAAATAGTCGAGGAAACGCTGCCGAATGTCATCGCCGGTCATAACCCGCTCCTGAGGAATCAATGTCACTGTCTACGCTGCCGGCCTGGGCTGCTCAGGCCGGCGCCTGTTTTTTCTCGGGTGGATCGGTTTTGACGTCGGGGTCGGCTGGCAGCAGTCCCACCGCCCGGCGCACCTTCAGGTCCACCGCTTCGAATAGGTCGGGATTGTCCTGGAAAAATTTTTTGACGGTTTCACGCCCCTGGCCAATGCGTTCGCCGTCATAGGCGTACCAGGAGCCGCTTTTTTCGATGATGCCGGCGTTGACACCGACGTCCAGCAGGTCGCCGGACCGGGAGATGCCTTCCCCGTACATGATGTCGAACTCCGCCTCTTTGAAAGGCGGAGCCATCTTGTTTTTGACCACCTTGACGCGGGTGCGGTTGCCCACCACATCCTGACCGTCTTTGATGGCACCGATGCGTCGGATGTCCAGTCGGACGGATGCATAGAATTTGAGGGCATTGCCGCCGGTGGTCGTTTCGGGGTTGCCGAACATCACACCGATCTTCATGCGGATCTGATTGATAAAGATCACCGAAGTCATGGTCTTGCCGATGGTGGCGGTCAATTTCCGCAACGCCTGGGACATGAGGCGCGCCTGAAGACCCATGTGGGAGTCCCCCATCTCTCCCTCGATTTCGGCCCGCGGAACCAGGGCCGCCACACTGTCGATGACCATCACGTCAATGGCACCGCTGCGAACCAGCAGATCGGCGATTTCGAGGGCCTGCTCGCCGGTATCGGGCTGGGAAACCAGCAGTTCATCGCAGTTGACGCCCAGTTTGCGGGCGTAGGCCGTATCCAGGGCATGTTCGGCGTCGATGAAGGCGGCGATGCCACCCTGTTTCTGGGCATTGGCAACGGCGTGAAGGGCCAGGCTCGTCTTTCCGGACGACTCGGGACCGAAAATTTCGATCACGCGTCCCCGGGGCAACCCGCCGATCCCCAGCGCCCGGTCCAGTTCAATGGATCCGGAAGGGATGACGGGAATGTTGATGACGGGGCGCGACCCCAGTTTCATGATAGCGCCCTTGCCGAATTGACGTTCGATCTGGCCCATGGCCGATTCGACCGCTTTGGTTTTGTCCGGTGAAATGGTCATACAGTCCTCCCATGCTGGTGACAGGGTGTATCATCCGTATCGCGACCGCTGCGGGGTGTTCCCGACGCACATGCACGGGTCGTCGAAGCGATTGAGTAGTAAGTTGTCGGATCCTCTCAGGGTTTCAGATGCGTCTGGTGCAAGGGACGGTGTTCCGGTCCACCCGGCTTCAGCAGGCTTTGATAGAGCACCAGTCGATCCACCCGAAAAACCTCGGAGGCAACCGCTTTCAAGGAGTCCAGCAGCGCACCCAGCCTATGGGCATCGATGTGCTGGCGGGCCCGGCCGATAGTCACGTGGGCACGCAGTTCCCGATCGGCCAGGCTGAAGCCGAGCGGTCCCAAACCGCGTACAAGGGATGTGTGAAGGGCCCGCAAGCGGTCGAGGGCGCCATCCAACCCGACCCACAATACCCGGGCATTGCGAAGGTTGGGAAAAACACCCGCCCCCTTGACCTGCAGTAAAAAGGGTGACATCGGCTCGGCGGCGCCATCCATGCGAGCGGCGACTTCCGGAACCCGGATCGGTTCGATATCCCCAAGAAACGCCAGGGTCAGGTGAATCGTTGACGTGGCCACCCAGCGCATCTCCCTGACCGACGGCCGCAGCCGCTCCTGAATCTGCCCTAAAAAGAGGGCCGTTGCATCGGGAATCGGGATGGCGACAAATGCTCGCAGGAGCTGGGACATCACGAATCCTCCGGATCCCGGCCACCGCAGCCGGCCCCAACCGCCGGCATCACTCAGTCGGCAGGGTGAACTGGGGTTCGCCCAGCTCCAGTCTGCCGGTCGCAACCCACGATTTCAAGATCTGGGCGATCTCCCGGGCCTTGACGACGCTCGAAAGGGGCACGGTGGGCACCTTTTTGCCCTTGATCGTGATGACACCGCTTTTCAGCTCGGCATAGCTGACCTGGCCCAGGCTGTTTGATTTGCCCTGGGGGTAGTCAGTTCCATAATCCACCACCTGGGTATAGAGCTCATCGTCGGAAACCGCCGTGAACCGCGCCATTTCGGCATTGAGTACCGGAATCGGAATGCCTAAACCGACGGACAGCGAGCAGCCGTACCCTTGGATGCTGACGCCCACCAGCCATTCCGGGCGCATCTGCTTCAGGTCCCCCATGACCCACAAGGTCCCCGCTGGAGCCAGCGGGGTTCCATTGGCGGCGCGGCTAACCCCGGGCCGATGCTGGGTGCCGTGCCAAGTGACATAGCCGACCCCGCCCCCCAGAAAAATCCGGGTGCCCAACCCGATGGTCCGATACCAGGGGTCGTTGAACAAGGGACTCAACTGGCCGGCCGAACAGTAGTTGGCATTGCCCGCCCTGGGCTTCAAGGCCCCCATGTAGGTATATACGGTTTTATTGGTCAAGTTGACGGCGCAATTGTAATTCTGGTAGCCGTTACGCGGATTGCACAAGGTGGCCTGAGGCAGCGTTTTCAGGGTCACAACCTTTTCATACTCTCGGCTGGGGTAGCAGTGCGTGCCATAGGCGCCGGCCCGGATGTAAACCTTTTTGCCGGCCACCAGGTCCTGAATGACATGGCCGCCCCCGTAAAGGAATTCCCCGGGATAGACCTTGTTGAGCGGATCATCTTCGCAGGGTTCGGTAGCCCCGATGTAGCAGTCCACCGCGGCGATGCCGCCATAGGCCGGGACCTTGTTGATCCAAACCCGGGATGCTTTGGTGCCCGGGGCCGAGTGGCCGAAATTGAGAAAGGCTCCCGAGGAGCACATGGGGGCAAAGGTGCCCGTAGTCACCACATCCACCTGACGGGCGGCTTCCTCAGGACCATTGTCGGCAACGATGTCGATCATCTCTTCGGCGGAGACGACGACCACATCACCGGACCTGATTTTGGCGTTGATCTGCTGGACCGTTTTCTGAACGTGCGTGGTTCCCATTCCGACATCGACTCCTAGTTTAGTGCCCATCCAGAAACGAGGAATTTTGGTCGAGATCAAGGCATGCGAAAAATTTTACCACAGGCATATAGTTGATATTCCGAGGATAAAATTTTGAGCATAACGCCGATATCGAGCGAAATAACCGTTTATGGATGGACACTAATTTAATCCGGCTTCCTCTAGCTTGGTGCTTATGTTGTTGTGGATCCACACGTCATCCCACCACTCCAGAGGGTTGACATAGGTCTGGTGAATCAGGGTGCTGAAGTGCAGATGATCACCACCTGCCAGGCCGGTCATGCCGGTATTTCCAATCGGCGCTCCCTGATCGACCATCTCTCCCACACTCACGTCCAGCCGGCTCAAATGGGAATAGAGGGTAAACAGACCGAAGCCGTGATCAACGATGACCGTGTTGCCGTAAATGCCCTGCTCACCGGCCAAAACCACTTTGCCGCGGTTGGCCGCCGGCACCGGTGAATAGGCTGTTGAGGCCAGGTCGATGCCCAGATGAACTTGTTGGTCGATCTCCTTGCCACCGTAAAGATAGGTCCGCTGGTCGGCGAATCCGGCGCGGTTGGCGGACCGGGGCAGCTTCAAAAATGTGCCGCTCCACAACATCTCCCGCTGCGGTTGCCGGGTGGCCTGGAAGATTGCGTCGTCGTCTCTGAGGCGCAGATCCCGATTGACCCTGAGAAACAATTCCACGGGGCTGCCGCCGGCCAGTTCAGGGAAAAAGCGCTCGAACCCGGGCATGCTGGCATTCAAAACGGCTGATGGCCAACCACAAACCGGGTATGCTGATCAACAGCGCCACGATAACCATCAGAACCGGTTTGAGTGCGATTCCTTTTTTCTTCAACGCGTTGAAACCTTTCGAGCTGCTACTCAAGTTATCTTTCAAATCGTGGACAATATCAGGTAAGCCACCGCTAATCAAGGCAAAGTTTTTCAGCGCTTGACATTTTAACCGCCCGAGGATACAAAAGAAAATAGATTTTTTACGCTCATGAAAGATGAGATTGAATGAAAACGGACAGCCCTTTTTTCCTGGTCAGCGGGCCTTGCGTCATCGAGGATGAGGCCCTGACGCTGCACATCGCTACCCAGCTCAAAACCCACGCCGACCGCCTCGGCATCCCCTTGATCTTCAAGGCCTCTTACGACAAGGCCAACCGCACCGCCATCACCGCATACCGGGGGCCCGGCCTGCGGGAAGGCCTGCGGGTTCTGGCCAAGGTGAAGGCGGCCCTGAACGTCCCGGTCCTGTCGGACGTCCATCGCATCAGCGAAGTGGATGCCGCCGCCGACGTGCTCGACATCATCCAGATCCCGGCGTTTCTATGCCGACAGACCGATCTGATTCTGGCAGCGGCCAAAACCGGCAAGCCGGTGAACGTTAAAAAGGGCCAGTTTCTGGCGCCGTGGGACGTCGCTAACATTATCCAAAAAATTAGCTCAGTGTCCAGTGTGCAGCCGATGATCACCGAACGCGGGGTTATGTTCGGGTACAACAACCTGGTGGTGGATTTCCGAAGCATCCCCATCATGCAGCGGACCGGGTGTCCCGTGGTCTTCGATGCAACCCACAGTGTGCAGCTTCCCGGCGGTGCGGGCGACCGTTCCGACGGCCAGCGCGACTTTGCCCCGCTATTGGCCCGCGCGGCCGTTGCCGCCGGCGCCGACGGTGTCTTTTTAGAGGTTCACGAAGACCCGGCCCAGGCCCTTTGCGACGGCCCGAACTCCCTGCCATTGAGCCAATTGCCCGGCCTGTTGGGCCAACTCAAAGCCATTCACTCCGCCGTGACCGGTTGACGGCCTTCCATGATGAACGACCGCCTCAAATCGATTTCGCTGCTGCTGCTGGATGTGGACGGTGTCCTGACCACGGGCACAGTAACCTACAACGACGACGGCCAGGAAACCAAGGTGTTTGATGTGCGTGACGGTTTGGGCATCCGCATGCTGATGGAAGCCGGCCTCCAGGTCGGCATCGTCACCGGCCGGCGCTCCATGGCTCTGATTCACCGCTGCAGGAACCTGGGCATCACGATTGTCAAAGATGGCATCGGCGATAAAGCCGCCGCCTTGGAATCCATCCTTCAGGAGACCGGTGTGGCAGCCGCCGAAACCGCGTTTATGGGCGACGACCTGCCGGACCTGCCGATCATGCGCCGGGTCGGCGTGCCCATCGCCGTGGGGAACGCCCACGAACTGGTCAAGCAGTCGGCACTGGTGACCACCCGGGCGGTGGGGGGGCGCGGTGCGGTGCGTGAAATCAGTGAGCGGATTCTCAAAGCCAGGGGTGATTGGGAATCGCTGCTCAAACGGCTCTTTGCATGAAACACCGCCGCGTGTTGCAATGGATCCTGCTGGGAGTGGGCGTGCTGGCCCTGACGGCCACCGTCGCCCTTTTTCTGGGCTACCGCCAGGGCACCCAACAGCCGCAGGTGATCCTGGATCAGCTGCAAAAAAAAGCCGACATGCACCTGAGCCGCGTCCGTCAAACCGCGACCAAACAGGGTATTCGGGAGTGGCACCTCGATGCGCAGTCGGCCACCTTGATCGAAGGGCGCCAGACCATGCTGGTGGTCAAGCCCGAGGTTGAATTTTTCATGCAGAACGGTGAGACGGTTTACCTGACCGCAGAGCAGGGAAAAATCCACACCGAATCCAGCGCCATGCATGTCAGCGGTCAGGTATCGGTCGACAACGGCCACTATCGACTTCGAACCGAATCGCTCGAGTACGATCCGGTCCGGCGGGAGCTGCGCAGCGCGACACCGGTAACCCTCAGCGGCGACGCATTCACCCTCAGGTCGGACCGCGTGACGCTGGACCTGGAAACCAACATCACCCATTTCGAAGGCAATGTGGAAGGAAGCATCAGTGAAGCCGATCTTGAACTCTGACCAACCGGTTCTTTGGACGCTGACGGCGGTGTGTTGCCTGGCGCTCGTGCTTTGCCTGCCCACTCAGAGCCGGAGCGGCAGCGACACCCCGGTGGCGCCAAGCGCTGCGGATGTCGAAAAGATCCATATTACCGCCGATCGCCTCATATCGGACACGGCCAACAATCAGGCTGAGTTTATCGGAAATGTCAGGGTCAGCCAAGGAGAGACGCGGATCACCTCTGACAGCCTCACGGTCTATTTTCTGCAAAGACCGGACAGCACTGAAACTTCACCGACCCAATCCCTGCAAAAGCTCGTAGCCACTGGAAACGTGGAAATTAAATTCGACAATAGGCTTGCCGTTGCCAAAGAGGCGGTATATATAACCGCAGAGCGGATCCTGACCCTGACCGGCCCGAATGCCGCCGTGACAAGTGGCGACAACACCATTTCAGGTGAAACCATCACCTTCTACCGGGCAGATGGACGCTTCACCGTCGAAGGCGGATCCGGTGGTCCGGTCAAGGCCGTCATCCTACCCGAAGGAACGGGGCTGGAGTAGCCGGTGAGGCGGCGCCCCGAGGAAAGCGGTTGATGGCTACCTTGTCCATTCGCGAACTGGTTAAAGCCTATCGGGGCCGCAAAGTGGCGGATCGGGTCAGCCTGAGTGTGGAAAGCGGCCGGGTAATTGGCCTGCTGGGCCCCAACGGAGCAGGCAAAACCACCACATTTTACATGACCGTTGGGTTGATCAGGCCGGATAGCGGCCAAATTTTGCTTGATGATACGGAGATCACCCGGTTTCCCATGCATATCCGGGCCAGAATGGGGCTCGGCTATCTGCCCCAGGAAGCCTCCATTTTCAGGAAATTGAGCGTGCGCCAGAACATCCTTGCGATTCTGGAGACGCTGCCCCTGAACCGGCAGCAGCGCAATCATCGCACCGGCAGCCTGCTGGAGGAGTTGGGCATCGCCCACCTGGCGGACTCAAAAGCGGCCGTGCTCTCCGGCGGGGAGCGCCGGCGCCTGGAGATCTCGCGGGCTCTGGCCACCGACCCGGCCTTCATGCTGCTGGACGAGCCGTTTGCCGGCATCGACCCCCTGGCGGTGATCGACATCAAACAGATCATCGCCCACCTGAAGAACCGGGGCATCGGCATTCTGATCTCCGATCATAATGTCCGTGAAACCTTGGGAGCATGCGATTCGGCATTTATTTTGAGCGACGGCAAGGTCATTGAAACCGGCACACCGCAGCAGATTGCCGACAGTGCCATCGCCAGACGAATCTATTTAGGAGACGAATTCAGACTCTAAGATGGCAATCGAACTCAGACAGCAACTCAAGCTGACCCAACAGCTCATCATGACGCCCCAGCTCCAGATGGCCATCAAGCTGTTGCAGCTGTCCCGGCTTGAGCTTGTGGACACCATCCGCCAGGAACTGGAGGACAACCCCACCCTGGAAGAGGTTCTGGAGACTGCCGACCGGTCCAAAGAGGGCGAGTCCGAAGAGGCGCCTGTCGATCCCATCGGAGAGGCCCGAGAAGTCACCATCGATGAAAAAATCAACCACGAGGTTGACTGGAGCAATTACATCGATGAGTACAACTCGCCCGGGAAAGTCAACTTTGAGTCCGAAAGCCGGGAAGCCCCCCAATACGAAGCCTTTGTATCCTCCAAGGAGTCTCTCAGCGACCACCTGCTGTGGCAGCTCCTGATGCTCTCCCCCACCGACATCGAGAAGCAGGTTGGGAGCCTGATTATCGGCAACCTCAACCGTGACGGGTATCTGCAGCTGGGGATTGACGAACTCGCTCAGCAAAGCGGCGTCTCCACCGAGATGGTGGAGGACGTATTAGAGACCATGCAGTCCTTTGACCCGGTGGGGGTTTGTGCCAGGGACCTGCGGGAGTGCCTGCTGCTCCAGGCCCGCTTGCTGAGCCTGGAAAACAGCCTGGTGACGGACATCATCTCGGATCATCTGAAGAACCTGGAAAACAAGAACTACAAGGCGATCTGCAAAACCTTGAAGGTCAAATTGAAGGATGTCATTGCCGCCGTCAACGTGATCCGAGCGCTCGAACCCAAGCCCGGGCGCCAATTCAACGAAGAGACCCCGCACTACATCATCCCGGACATCTACGTTTACAAGAGCGAAGGGGATTTTGTCATCGTCCTGAACGACGACGGCATGCCGAAGCTGCGCGTCAACCCCTTCTATAAACGGGCCATCGCCCACAAGAACGAAGTCAGCGCCAATGCCAAGGATTACATCCGGGACAAGATGCGATCCGCCGCCTGGCTGATAAGGAGCATCCACCAGCGTCAAAAAACGATCTACCGGGTGATGGAGAGCATCCTGAAATTCCAGCGCGGCTTTTTTGACCATGGGGTCGCTTACTTAAAACCGATGGTGCTCCGGGATGTGGCTGAAGATATCGGGATGCATGAATCCACCATCAGCCGGGTCACCACCAACAAATACGCCCACACGCCCCAAGGCATTTTTGAACTCAAATATTTTTTCAACAGTTCCATCAAACGGGTGCAGGGCGCCGACATCGCCTCGGCCAGCGTGCAGGCCAAGATCAAAAAACTCATCGATGGGGAAAACCCCAAAAAGCCTCACAGTGACAGTAAAATGGCCGAATTGCTCAAAGCGGACAATATCGACATTGCCCGGCGCACGGTGGCCAAGTACCGGGAAATGATGGGCATATTATCCTCGAGCAAACGCAAGTGCTTTTGATGATTGCCCCAACCGTTCGGTCAGTGGCCTTCGATCCCCCTCCCCCGGTCCTCCCAGTGAGAGGCGATCTGTCCAAAACCGGCTGACCATTCCCGTCGACAGGAATTAAAAAAAGGAGGTATCCCGCGATGAACACATCTGTGCGCTTCAAAAACCTCGAACCCTCCGACGCCCTGCGATCCTATGTCAGTGAAAAGCTGGACCGCATGGAGAAATATTTCAACGGTCCGGCGGAAGCCAATGTGGTGCTCTCCATTGAAAAATTCCGCCACAGCGCGGAAATCAACATCGTGGGGGACCGGCTGACCATCAACGGCAAGGAAGAGACCGAGGAGATGTATGCCGCCATCGACATGGTGCTGGACAAGCTGGAAGTCCAGATAAAAAAGAGCAAACAGAAAAGCCGGGATTATCGATCCAAATCCAAGGCCGGTTCCCCGATCTCCGATGAAGGCCTTGACAGTGTGGCTGGCACACCCCGGGTCCGGGTCCAGCCGATCGAATACAAACCCATGGACGTCGACGAAGCGGTCATGCAGATGGACCTGATCAACAGCAGTTTTTTGGTCTTCACCAACGCCCGAACGGATACCGTCAATGTGCTTTACCGCCAGAAAGACGGCAATTACGGTCTGATCCAACCCCGGGTTTAACCGAGATCGACTCATGAAAATATTGGATGTTCTCGAACGCGAAGCGATTCTCATGGATCTCAAATCCAGAGACAAAATCGGCATTCTAAACGAGCTGGTGGTTCCTGCCGCCCGCATCACCGGCTTTGATCCCAACGACATGGTACGGGTGCTCATGGAACGGGAACGATTGGGCAGCACCGGTATCGGCGGCGGCATCGCCATCCCCCATGGGAAATTGAAAGATTTAGAGCGGCTGGTCCTGGGATTCGGCTTGAGCCGACAGGGGGTGGAATTCGAATCCATGGATGGTCTTCCCGCGCACCTCTTTTTTCTGCTGATCACTCCCGAGCATGCCACCGACCTGCACCTCAAACTGCTGGCCCGCATCTCACGCCTGTTAAAAAAAGATTCCTTGAAGGAGGTGATGATCCAGGCCCGCCGTGCCGACGAGATCATCACCATCATCGGTGAAGATGATGACGATTTCTGAACACCGGCCGGGTCAACAGGGAACGACCGCATGAAGGGGACCACGATCACCATCGTTACCGGACGGTCCGGATCGGGCAAGAGTACGGCACTGGCCGCGTTTGAAGATTCGGGGTACTGCTGTGTCGACAACATGCCCGTTGCCCTGCTGCCGAGTTTTCTCGACTTGCCATCGGACCACGCCGGGGTCTCTGCCGGGCTGGCCTTCGGGATGGATCTCCGGGATGACAGTTTTCTGAAACGCCATGAATCGATCTTCGACGCCATTCGAGCCAAAGGGTTTCGGTTTCAGATCATCTTTCTCGAAGCCGACGCCAAAACCCTGCTGAGACGGTACAGCCAGACCCGCCGCCGCCATCCACTGGCGCTGAAACAAAGTCTGCTTGAGGCGATCTTGGCCGAGGAGCGCATCCTGGACCCGCTGCGCCGCAAAGCCGACCACCGCATCGACACGGCGGAGTTAACCGTCCATGACCTCAAAGCCATTGTCCGCAAACTGGCCCATTCCGCCGGCCAGCACGCCGGAATGCAGGTCGAAGTGATCTCATTTGGATTCCGCTACGGTCTGCCGCTGCAGCTGGACCTGTTGATGGATGTCCGTTTTCTGAGCAACCCTTTTTTTGTTGACGACCTCCGCCCCCTGAGCGGGGAGACGGAAAAAGTTCGCTCGTTTGTCTTGAATAGTGATCAAACGGCTTTATTTATGAAAAAATACGTCGATTTGCTGGATATGTTGATCCCCCAGTATGAGAATGAGGGCAAATCATACCTCACCATCGCCATCGGCTGCACCGGCGGTCGCCACCGCTCGGTGGTAATCGCCAAACAGCTCTTCGATCACATCGCGGGCTCGGGCCGAAAAACGCAACTGACCCATCGTGACATTGACAAATCCCTCTCATTATGAAAGAAAATAACCTTCTGGTTCCACCACATCTACAGATGAAAGACGGATTGAGATGATTGGCGTTCTAGTGGTCACCCATTGCCGGCTCGGAGATGCATTGCTCGAAGCAGCTGATTTTATCCTCGGTGAACGACCCGAGGCCATGGCAGCCGTGTCGATCGATCTGAACGAAAACGCGGACAAGCTGCGCAAAAAGATCGCCGACGGGATCAAAAAACTGGCGGTGGATGACGGGATACTGATTTTAACGGACATGTTCGGAGGAACGCCCTCCAACCTGAGTTACTCTTTTCTGGACGAAGGCCGCATTGAAGTGATTTCGGGAGTCAACCTACCCATCCTGATCCGTGCGGCCAGCGCCCGAAAAAATCAAACCCTGGCGGAACTGGCCGTCAATCTGGAGGTGTTCGGCAAAAAGAGCATCTCTCTGGCCAGCGGCATACTCAAAGGCAACAAAAGAGGCTGACCGGGTCAGGCTCCTGGAGACGATCCAAATGGGGGCCCCGGGAAGCAATTGACACGTGATTTTGGAATTAACAGGAACGGAGGGCGGCATGAGCATCAAAATCGGCATCAACGGCTTTGGCAGAATCGGACGCGTGATATTTCGGGCCGCGATCAACCATCCCGATGTGGAGGTCGTGGCCATCAACGACCTGACCGACGCGGCAACCATGGCCCACCTGCTGAAGTACGATTCGGTGCATGGCCAATTGGATATGGAAATCGTGGCCAAAGAAGGCGCCATCGAAGTCAACGGCAAATCCATCGCTTACACGGCCATCAAGGATCCTGAAAAACTGGCCTGGAAAGAATACGGGGTGGCGGTGGTCTGCGAATGCACCGGCCTTTTCAGAGACCGCGACAGCGCGACCAAACACCTGACTGCCGGTGCCCGCAAGGTGATCATATCCGCCCCCGCCCAGGACCCGGACGCCACGATCGTCATGGGGGTCAACGCCAACACCTACGACCCCAAGCGCCACCACATCATCTCCAATGCATCGTGCACAACCAACTGCCTGGCTCCGGTGGCCAAAGTTCTGCTTGAGAACTTCGGCATCCAAAGCGGGCTCATGACGACCATTCACTCCTATACCGGTGATCAGCGTCTGTTGGACTTCCCCCACAAGGATCTTCGCCGGGCCAGGGCCGCTGCCCTGTCCATGATCCCCACAACCACCGGCGCAGCCAAGGCCGTGGCCCTGGTCCTGCCCGAACTGGAGGGCAAGCTCAATGGCCTTGCCATCCGAGTGCCGACTCCCAACGTCTCCATTGTCGATGTGGTGGTCAGCGTCGAGAAAGCCGGCGTCACCAAATCCGATGTCAACGAAGCACTGAAAGAGGCTGCCCAGGGGCCGCTCAAAGGCATCCTGGGGTACAGTGACCTGCCGCTGGTCTCGACCGATTTCAACGGCAGCCCGCTCTCATCGATCGTGGATGCCCCGACCACCTACGTCGTTGACCGCATGGTCAAGGTACTCTCTTGGTACGACAACGAAACCGGCTACTCCAGCCGTATGGTCGACCTGGCCGCCATGATCGGCAAGCAACTCTAAGGGGAATCCAGTGATGGCCATACGAAGAGCGTTGATTGCAGGCAATTGGAAGATGCATAAAACCGGTTCCGAAGCCGCCGGAGCCGCCCGTCGACTCAAACGGCTGGTTGCCGCCGCGGCGGATGTGGAGGTGATGATCGCACCTCCGTTTACGGCTCTCTTCCAGGTGGCCCAGGCGCTTGAATCAAGCGCCGTCGCCCTCGGCGCCCAAAATTGCCACTGGGAGCAACAGGGCGCCTTCACCGGCGAGATCGCTCCGCAGATGCTGACGGATGCCGGTTGCCGCTACGTGATTATCGGTCACTCCGAACGACGCCAGCTATTCGGAGAGAGCGACGCGGCGGTCAATCGTAAAATCCGTTCGGCCCTCACCGCGAATTTGATTCCGGTATTCTGCATCGGTGAAACCGAAGCGCAGCGTGATGCCGGCGAAACCTTTTCGGTACTTGACAAACAGGTTCGAGATGGTCTAAGAGGGGTCTCTTTTGATGACCCATCCGGGTTTGTGGTCGCTTACGAGCCGGTCTGGGCCATCGGAACCGGCAAAACGGCAACCAAAGAGCAGGCCCAGGAGGTCCACCGGTTTATCCGGTCACTGCTGGCAGAACTGTTTAGCGAGCCCACGGCCGACGGCATCCGCATTCTTTACGGCGGTAGTGTCAAACCGGACAATGTCGGCTCCCTGATGGCGATGCCCGATGTGGACGGCGCCCTGGTGGGCGGAGCCAGCCTGGATCCTGAAACTTTCAGCCAGCTGGTTTTTTTTAATCCCCTAGCGAAACAGTAAAGACCTTAGCCAATGTCTATATTGCTGATTGTCATTCATGTGGTCGTCTGTCTTTCCCTGATTATGATCGTGCTTCTCCAGACGGGGAAAGGCGCTGACATGGGTGCTGCCTTCGGCGGCGGCTCCAGCCAGACCCTTTTTGGCAGCGGCGGCGCCTCGACCTTCTTGACCAAGGCGACCACCGTGGCCGCCATCGTCTTCATGCTGACATCATTGACATTGGCTTATGTATCCGGTGAGAGAGCCGCCAAGTCGGTGGTTCCGCTGGTTCCGGTCCCCGTTGAACAACCGGTTCAAGCTGGAGAGAGCGCCCCCGAGGCCGGGTCTCAACCCGAGTAGTCGCGTCAACGACAGTTAAACCGCTATGTCATAGTGAAAAATTTGAAACGCTCAACTTAAGTCATGCCGAGGTGGTGGAATCTGGTAGACACGCTATCTTGAGGGGGTAGTGGCCAACGGTCGTGCGGGTTCAAGTCCCGCCCTCGGCACCAACGACACGCCATAAAAACGGGGTATTACGGAATACGTAATCCCCGTTTTTCGTTGGCCAGATTGTTTCCAGGCCCATCAGCTTGTCGACAACCTGCCCGACGGCGCCACCTGGGAAGATGTGATGTACCGGATCTATGTGCGCCAGGCCATTGAAGCCGGCATAAAGGACAGCGATACCGGCCGCACCATAGACGTTGAAGAAGTGCGCA
This sequence comes from Desulfosarcina sp., assembly GCA_046484885.1. Taxonomy (GTDB): domain Bacteria; phylum Desulfobacterota; class Desulfobacteria; order Desulfobacterales; family Desulfosarcinaceae; genus Desulfosarcina. The sequence goes on from JAWOIA010000038.1 coordinate 71,570, forward strand.
ACCAATTCGATTTGCGGGCATGAAGGTTTACTGGACCAACAATGCCGTTGACCACCTGGCCGGCATTTATGAATACATCGCTTTAAACTCGCCGACTTACGCCAAACGGGATCAGAAGGACAGCGCTTAAAGACGAAAGCTGGGTCTCAATTCGGCCACCGTATCACTTCATCAATAACCGGTTCCGGTAACGGGCGGGATAAGATGATGGACTCTTCTCGTCGCCGAACATGAAACAGATGGTTGCCACTTGTCGCGCTCTTGTCATTAAAGAGTGCGGCGGCACGGGTGGTTTGCGCAAAAGTGTCGGAAGAGGGCAGCTGCGAA
>JAWOIA010000082.1:0-16905 GCA_046484885.1 Desulfosarcina sp.
ACCGCATCTACTACTGGCAGGGATGTGACCGCCAGGACGCTTACGCTGAAGCGGATATCGACGGCGTCGTCCTGGCCGAGCGCTATATTTCCATCACCCCGATCAAATGCGACATGACCGATTACGCGACCCTTCGGGAACTGCACCGCTGGCAGATCCCCCCAGCCCCTGAACCAGCGGATGTCAATCGCCTAGCCGTAAAAGAAAGCGCCCCATGACCCGATGTTTTGTCTCCGAGCTGGTTGCAGGCAGCACCGTCGACGAGGTGTTCCTGCTGGCTGAGCGCAACCTGGCCCACAAGAAAGACGGAAACCCATTTTTGAACCTGACCCTGGCGGATCGCAGCGGCCAGGTAAAAGGGGTGTTGTGGGACCAAGTGGAACGAATTGCGGCAACGGTTGCCGAGGGTGACTTCGTGCAGGTCCGGGGTCAGGTGGGTGAATATCGCAACAGCCTGCAGCTGGTGGTCAAGGATATGGTCCGGATTCCGGCCGAGCGGGTCGATCCAACCGATTTTCTAGCGACCACCACCCGGGATGTGGTCAAGATGCTCGGCCGGCTCAAGGAGATGACCGGCCGCATGCAGAGCCCGCACCTCAAGGCGCTCTTCGAGGCTTTCTGGGAAGATGGCGCGTTTGTGGCCGCCTACTGCCGTGCACCGGCGGCCAAACGCATGCACCACGCCTACATCGGCGGCTTGCTGGAACACACCCTTTCCATGGCCGTTTTAGCGGAGTTGATCGCCGGGCATTACAGCGGTGTGGATCGCGATCTGTTGTTGGCCGGCGTGATCCTGCACGACGTGGGCAAAATCCGCGAACTGGACTATGCCAGCCGCATCGACTACAGCGATGAAGGCCGGTTGCTGAGTCATATCGTCATCGGGCTCTCGATCCTGGACGACGTGCTGAGGCGGATCCCACAGTTCCCGCAGGCCCAGGCTCAGTTGCTCAGGCACATGATCGTCAGCCACCACGGCGCCCGGGAATTCGGCTCTCCCGAGCCCCCCAAAACCATCGAAGCGGTCCTGCTTCACTACATCGACGAGATGGACTCCCGGGTCAACAGCATTCGCGAATATCTGGCCCAGGACCTAGCAGAAGGGTCGTGGACGCCCTACCACCGCCTCCTGGAGCGCCATTTTTACAAGGGACCCGGTGCCGGCCAACCGCTTTAAGGCGATTGGATCGCGCCGCACCCCACTACCGTTGACAGCGTGCCGGATGCACGTGAGGCGATCATGTTCATCACCCTTGAGGGCATCGAAGGATCGGGCAAGACCACCCAGATCGAAGCGACCGCCCAATGGCTGACGGCGGCCGGGTATCCCTGTCTGACTACCCGTGAGCCCGGCGGCACGCCCATCGGCGCACAGATCCGCTCGGTCCTGCTGCGCCCGGACAACCAGGGCCTGGTTCCCAAGGCTGAACTGATGCTCTACGCGGCGGACCGGGCCCAGCATCTGGAGACGGTGGTTAAACCAGCCCTGGCCGCCGGCACAGTGGTCGTCTGCGACCGCTATTTCGACGCCACGCTGGTCTACCAGGGGTATGCCCGGGGACTGGACCGGCAGATGATCCGTCGATTGCACCAGCTGGCCAGCGACGGCCTGATGCCCGATCTGACCCTGCTGCTGGATCTGGATCCGGCAGCCGGCCTGGCCCGGGCCTGGCGGCGCATGGAAGCCGATGGTTCCCATGCCCGCGAATCGCGCTTTGAAAAGGAGCAGTTGGCCTTCCACCAACGGGTGAGAGCGGGATACCTGGATCTGGCCCGCCGCGAGCCCCAGCGGGTTCGGATCATCGACGCCACCGTCGACCCGGCCGCCGTGAGCAATCAGATCCAGGCCGTCCTCGAGACCCACTTGCCAGGTCGGAAAGCCGAATAATTTTTTTGGCATTGCCAACGGACACCCATGCCATGAGCCACAGCATCCTCGATCACATCGGAAACACCCCCCTGGTGGAGATTCGACGCATGAACCGCAACCCCCGGGTGCGCTTGCTGGCCAAGCTGGAATACCTCAACCCCGGTGGTTCGATCAAAGACCGGCCGGCCCTCTGCATGATCGAGGAGGGTGAGCGGACCGGGGCTTTGAAACCGGGCCAAACGGTGATCGAAGCCACCAGCGGCAACACGGGGATCGGCCTGGCCATGGTCTGCTCCGTCAAAGGCTACCGCCTGCTCCTGACCATGAGCGAAGCGGCCAGCCTGGAGCGGCAGCAGATTCTGCGGGCGCGCGGCGCGGAAATCCTGCTCACCCCCGGCCACCTGGGCACCGACGGCGCTATTGAAGCGGTGTACCGACTTGCCCGCGAGCACCCCGACACCTACTTCATGACCGACCAGTACAACAACCCGGCCAATTGGAAGGCTCACTACAACGGTACGGCGCCCGAGGTATGGCACCAGACCGGCGGGACCCTGACCCACCTGGTGGCCACCATGGGCACCTCGGGAACGCTGATGGGGATGGCGCGGCGACTCAAATCCTACAACCCGGCCATCCGGATCATCGGCGTGGAACCCTACCTGGGGCACCGCATCCAGGGGCTGAAAAATATGAAGGAGGCCTACCAACCGGAAATATTCGAAAAACACCTCCTGGATCAAAAGATCAACGTGGAAGACGAGCCGGCCTTCGAGATGACCCGGCGCCTGGCCCGGGAAGAGGGCCTCCTGGTGGGCATGAGCAGCGGCGCCGCCATGGTGGCGGCTGCCGAGCTGGCCGCGGCCATGGAGCAGGGCACGGTGGTGGTGATCTTTCCCGACGGCGGGGAGCGTTACCTCTCCACCCCGCTCTTTGCCGTTCAGGATCCGGCCGAGCTGGCCCTGTTTAACACCTTGTCGCGCAAGAAAGAGCGTTTTTCACCGCTGACCCCGGGAGAGGTGACCCTGTACGCCTGCGGCCCCACGGCCCACGCGCGCATGCACGTGGGAGAAGGACGCCGCTATGTCTTCAACGACCTGCTGGCGCGCTACCTGGCCTACCGGGGGTACCGCGTAAAGCAGGTGATGAACATCACCGATCTGGATGACAAAACCATCGAGGGGTCGCAGCAGGCCGGCATGTCACTGGAGGCGTTCACCGGGATGCACATCGAAGCCTTCCACCGGGACCTGGACACCCTGGGCATTCAACCGGCGGACCACTACCCCAAAGCCAGTGAACACGTCGAGGATATGGTAGCCCTGGCCGATCGGTTGGTCAAAAAAGGCTACGCCTATGAAAAGCTGCGTTCGATCTACTTTGATATCTCGCGATTCGAAGGCTACGGCCGGCTGTCGGGGATCGACATCAACAAGATCCGCCTCGGGGCGACGGTTGATCTGGAGGCTTACGAAAAAGACAACCCCCGGGATTTCACCCTGCTCAAACGTACCCGCCTGTCGGAGCTCAAGCGCGGCATCTATACCCGCACCGACTGGGGCAACATGCGCCCCTCCTGGCACCTGCAGTGCGCAGCCCTGGCCATGCACTTCCTGGGAGACTACTACGACATCCACTGTGCCGGCCGGGAGCTGATCTTCCCCCACCACGAGAATGAGATCGCCATTGCGGGTGCGTTGACCGGCAAAACCTTGGCCAAATACTGGGTCCACTGTGACCGGGTGCTGGTGGCCGGCAAAAAGGTCGACGAAAAGGGCGAGGGGCTGACCATACCGGCCCTGCTGGAGATGGGCTTCAGCGGACGTGAAATCCGTTACTGGCTGTTAGCGGTCAACTACCGCAAACCGGTGCTTTTCTCCATTGAACGCCTGCGGCGGATCCGTCAGACCCTGGGACGCCTCGACGCCTGCATCCGCTCCCTGAAGAGCGTCGGTCGCGGCAAACCCTGCGCGGAGCTCGATCAGCTGTGCTACGATATCAAGAGCGGCTTCAGCGGGGCCATGGACGACGACCTGAACATCTCCGCCGCCCTGGCCGCCCTCTTCAGCGCGGTCAAACGCATCAACACCCTGATCCGCAAAGGCGAAATGGACCCCAGCGGAGCTGAAAAAGTGCTTGAGACGCTGGCTCGCATCAACACCGTGCTGAATCTGTTCAATTTCGACCCCCCCCCCCAAGACCCGGCCGTTGAGGAATTGACCACCCAACGCACCCAGGCGCGGCGTGAAAAGAACTGGGCCCTGGCCGACCAGCTGCGCGACCGGCTGCTGGCATTGGGGGTCATTCCCCGCGACGACAAGGCGGACGGGTCGCCGGGAGCACCATGACGACCCCCGCCTACATGCCGTTCACCCACCTGGCGGCCTCCAGCGCCAGGACCCTCAACGCCCTGGTGGGGCCGGTGGTGATTTACCAACCCATCAAAAAGCGGCTGGCTGAAAACCTGGGCCGGTTGACCGCCGACGGGATGATTGAGCTGCGGGCACCGCTGACTCGAGACGACGACCGCCTCTGCGCCGCTCTGGCCGAACTCATCGACTGGGGGCGCATGAATCCGGGCCGGTCAGCAGCCGGAGCCAACATAGTGCGCACCGCACAGCCCGAGATCCCCTTTTTCGACGACACCGCCGTCAGTCGAATCCGTTCCGAGCTGCGCCGCTGCGAGGCAGCGGCGGGCCCCGAGCCGGACAGCGGCGAGGCCCAATTCAACGCCCGGCTGTTTCTGGCACTGGCCCAGGAAAACGACCTGGCCGGCGAGAGTCTGGACCAGCACCTCAGCCACTTCCAAACCCTGACAACGGCCTTTTTGGAACACCTGCCCGAAGCCGACGGGGCCGCTTTCAACCGTCAGAACCGGTGGCCGGCGCTGGGGCAGCAAGACCCAGGGGCCAGGCTGACCGGGCAGCGGATGCGCGCCTGGGCGACCCTGGCCGCAGCCGATCCCACCCCGCCGGGACTGCTGATCACCACCAGTTCAGCCGTCATCGACTGGCTGCTGGAGGCACCGGAAGATCTGCTCTCGCTGGAAAAGCTGGCCGAGATCCGGATTTCCCTCCCACCGGCCGACACGGCTCCCTTGCTGCTCCGGCCGTTGGCTGCCCTGGCTGCCCGGCCAACCGGGTCAACCGAGGGTCTGGCCGACTTGACGGCGCTGACCGTCGACGGGGCAGCCGAGCCGACCGTTTGTGCCACGGTCTATCGGGCCGCCGATCAACCCCCGGCCGCCTTCCTGCGCCGGATGGCTCGCGCAGCCGTTGTTGCGCCCCTCCCGAAATGCCCCCCGCCTGCGGTGCGCCACACCCTGATCGTGGGGGTGGCAGGGCCCTGTCAAATTCCACCAAAAGCCCAACTGGCGCGGTATTGAAGGCCTAGCAGCGCGGCCCCGAAAAAAACGGTTTCAGCGCTTGACTGGGTCTTTTATTTGGTATAAGCCCTTTGGCATAAAAAAGAGAGCCGATGTTGATAATAGGATCAACACGAATCGAACCGATCGAAAGGAGACTGGTAACATGGCTTTTATTCCGACCGTTGATGAGTCCAAATGCGTTGGCTGTGAAGAGTGCGTTGATGTCTGCCCCACGGAAGTTTTCGAGATGCAGGATGAGAAATCCGTCCCGGTGAATGCAGAAGAGTGCCTCGGCTGTGAAAGCTGCATCGAAGTGTGCGAAGAGAACGCCATCACCGTCGAAGAGACCTGATCTTTGGCCGGTTGTTGAAAACCAACCCCTGACGGAATGGTCTGCCGGGGGTTTTTTTTGTGCCGCCTGACCCAACGCGCCGTCGGTTGGGGTGGCGGCCGGTCTGCCCATGAATCACTACCCATGAATCACTATCAGATTGTCACAACCGCTTTTGGCTACGGCGCCGTGGCCTTTTCAGTCGCGCCCTTCACCCTGATCGCCGTCAAACTCCCTCAACCCGACATCCAGCGCTGTCGTCAGCCCTTTGAAGATCGGCTCTGGCGGCTCGACCCCAGCCACCCCCGTGCGTTGGCCATCGCGGCAACCCTGGTGCGCTACTTCGAGGGTCAAGCGATCGACATCCCCTGGGCCCAGATCACCCTCGGGCGTTTCACGCCCGCCCAGCAGACCGTCTACCGCAGCGTCGCCCAGATCCCCTACGGCCAGACCGCCTCCTACGGCCAGGTGGCCGCCATGGCCGGCCTTCCCCGCGCCGCCCGCTTCGTGGGCAACACCATGGCCAACAACCCCTACCCGGTTTTCATTCCCTGCCACCGGGTCATTCGCAGCGACGGGTCAGCGGGACAGTTCGGTGGCGGCATCGATCTCAAACGCAAGATGCTGGCCCTGGAAGCCGCCGCATGAGGCGGGGGGGGGGCCTCTGCGGACCCCCCTGCACCTCACCCCGGCCCGATTAGCGCAGGGCTTGATTCCCAGCACCCCCCGTGGACAGCCCCTGCCGGCGGTGACGGCTCACTTGGATTCGGTCAGCAGGCGCAGGATCAGGGCACGGTCGGCATCGGGGTGTTGGCTTAAAATGGCGGCCACCCGGCGCGCGATATAGGCGGTGGCGATGGAGGTGCCGGCATAGACACCCGGATCCCCCTTGAAGCCCACCGGCAGGTCGGCCTGCCCAGGGGCCGACAGGGCCACAAAATCGCCGAAGTTGGACTGCTCCCAGGCATCGCCGCCGGGATTCAGGGCCCCCACGCCGATCACGCCCTCATAGGCGGCCGGATAAACCGGGTTGCCGGTGGGGCTGTTGCCCGCTGCCGCCACCACGATCAACCCTTTCGAGGCCGCATAGCTCATGGCCGATTCCAGCAGCGGGCTGGAGGTCTCCGACCCCCAGCTCAAACTGATAACCCGGGCGCCCTGCTCGAGGGCATGATCGATGCCGCGCATCAGCGTGAAGTCGGAAGTGAACCCGTTGTCGTCAAAGGCGCGAATGGCAACAACCGGGCTGCCGCCGGGCGCATCGGAACCTGCCCCCAGAGGGGTGACCGCCCCGGCGGCGATGAGCATCATCTGGGTGCCGTGACCTAAGGCGTCGCCGACTTCGGCACCGGGTGTGACGGCATCAAAGGCCGCCTGCACCGAGGGGTGGTTGCCATAATCAGACAGCAGGCCGCTGTCCATCACCGCCACAATCGGTTCCCCGGCCAGCGGGGAGTGGGGTGCGGAGAAGACCGTCGACCCGGACCGCTCCGCCAGGGCAACAGCGCCCTTGAGGGGGTAGGCAAAGTCCGGCGCGACGTTTTGAATGCCCGCAATCTCGGCGACGGCCTCGGCGATTGCCGCGACATCACTGCCATGGGGTAAACGCAGCCGCAAGATGCCCAATGACCGATTGGCGTCCATGACGGTGGCCCCCAGGCGGTCCAGCAGGGCGGCCAGGGCCGTTTCGGTCATCTCCGGCGCCAGGCGCACCAGCAGGACGTCCTGGACGTGATAGACGCCGTCGGCCTGCTCGACAACGACCAGGTTGGCGCTTGCCTGCAGCGGGCGCATCCGTTCTTCCTGGCCCTTGTAAAAGATTTGGATTTCGCGCAGGCGGGCGTCACTGACGGCGGCGGCCGGGTTTTTGCGCCAGATCAGGACATAATCGACCGATTTGAGGATGCTTGAAAGCGCCGCACCGATGGGCCGGTTGCTGAATGTCGCCGTGATGGTGGGGTTGATCCGCGGGTCGATGCGGATGCGGATCCCCTGTTCGGCAAGCTTGGCAAGAATGTCGGAAAGGACCTGATCCCGGGCCTCCAGCGACAGCCGCTCGCCCTCCAGATGGACCCGCAGCGGGACCGCCTCGGAAATTGCATGCCCCCAGCCGGAGCTGAGCAGAAGCAGACAAAGGGCCATCGGGAGGGATTTCAGGGTTGGCATGGGTTATCCTTTCAGGGACCTTGTTGGTGCCGGTCATCCGGCGCAACGACTTCACGCGCGGACTCCGCTGAAACAAAATCGGCCGCACCCTCCACCAGTCTAAAGGGTGCCTTCAAGGTCCGCTCCATCAGACCGAGCAGGCCTGCGCCGACCGCCGCGGCCGGCATGGGGGAGACCGAGAGATTGTCGATCGGCCCATGAACCTTCAGCGGAACGGAAATCAATGAACCACCGGCGATGAAGCCGATAAGCGGGATACGGTTTAGGATGCGGTCGATGGTTTTCAGGGGCGCGACCAGCAGGGTGACGTCAGCCGTCTGATCGACCAGGTCGATACTGCCCTGGCCGGTAATCGTCAGGGAGTGTCCATCCAGCAGGATCTCGGCCAATTGCAGCGTGCCGCTGTCCACGGACGCCCTGACATGGGCGTGGGTGTAGCCGTATCCCGCTCCCCCGAGATCGCTCTTGCCACCCGTGAACAGCTCCGTGATGTTCAATACGGCAAAGATTTTCATGAACAGTGCGGCGTGCTGGATCCTCCCATTTTCCGATGAGAACAACAATTCACCCGCCAGGGATTGAACCGGGTTGTCGCGGGTGGGCGGCAGGCGGATTTCTCCGCTGAAGTCGTAGCGGGCCTGGACCGATACCGGCCGGCTGAGGAGACAGTCCAGAGACTCCTGTAACGATGCACCCGTGGCGCTGGGGTGCAGTTGCAGGTCGATGCCCCGAGGCGACACCTCCAGCTGCCCGGCGGTAGCGATGCCGCATAGATCGGCGCGCACCAGCGTGACGCGGGTATGGGCGCCATCAACGACAATGTCGGCCTGCAGCGGGGACCAGACAAATCGGCCCAGGCGGAAATCGGCGGCCGTAAGGCGGATGGTTCCCCGCGGCACCCAGGCAACGGCCCTGGCCGCCCCGCCGTCGGGAGCGGCCGCGTTGGGCTGGAGCTGAAAGGCCCGGATGAACGCTTCGTCCACCGAATCGGCTTCCACATCCAGATCAAACCGCAGGTCACCATCGCGGTGATCCAAGCTGCCTGCCAGGGAGAGCCGGTTGCCCTCCCGAACCACCTCGCAGTAGACCACTTCCAGTCGATCCCCATGACCCTCGACCGCAAACCCATCCACCGCGACGGGAACCCGGGTCAACGCCTCCAGATGAACCCCGTGTCCGGCCAGGCGCCCCCAAAATTGGGATTTGAGCGGTTCGGCCCGGTCCAGTCGGGCTCGAAAATTCCCCTCGAGTCGGCCCGAAATGGTTTGATTGTCCCTGAGCAGGCGATCGGCGCTGCGCTTGTCGATGCTGCCGGAAAAGGCCAGTTCAAGCATTGCCGGTGTGTTGACGGCCGAGAAGGTCGCCTGTGACCGACCGTCGGAAAATTGGAGCGCGCGAATCTGCCAAGCCTGGGGGGAGTGGGTGATGTCGGCGGTTACTTCCACACCGTCGGCGGTTTTCAATCCGCCGGCAACAGAGAGGGTCCGACTGTCATCCCAAAGGATCTGAACCCCGGCGAGATCCACCGGTGCCTTGATCTGCAGGTGGTCGGGGATGGGCAGCACGGTTCCCAGCCAATCCACCGCCGCCCGGCCCAGGGTCCCGTCGATGCGCCAGGATGCGGATCGGGGCGGCACGAGACCCTCGGATTGATGGGATGCAACCAGGCGAGCGTCCAAAAAATCAACCCTGACCCCGCTGGCCCGCTCTGTGCCGGGGGCGTAGGTGATTGCGCCGCCGCTCAGCCCGACTGCAAACGGCAGCAGGGGGCTGGTCACCCGCAGCGCCTGCGGGGTGCCGGAAACGTCAATGTCCCAGTGTTGCGGCCGGGTCAGCGGTCCCTTGATTTCCAGGTTTGTGACCTGCGCTGTGCCGCTGACGGCGTCGACGACCCGTTTGGCCCGGCTCAACCCCTCAAAAGCGGTCAGCCAGGCGTAGAGCGGCGCCACGTCAACCGCAACCTGCGGGGACGAGATCCGCAGTTGCGGCGTGCCGCTCCAATCGATGCCGGCCGTCAGCTCACCAAAGGCGGCACCGACGAAGGTGCCGCTGAACCCCTGGAAATCCACCCGCTTGTCGACATAGGCCACATCTCCCTCCAGGCGTTCAAGATCGGTGTCGATGCCCGGGATGGTGACCCGCCCCTGCGCGAGCCGGCCCGCCGCCGTCATGCGATTCATGTGCCAGCCGGCCTGGTCCCGGTCAAAGCCGGCGAAATAGGTCACATCGGTCAGACGGCCCGCACGGGCCACCCGGAAGGCGGTTTGAACCTGCCGCCGATCGCCGGCGATGGCGCGGGCAGCCGCCCCGACCGCGGCAACGTCCAAGGCCCCGGCTTTGGCATGCAGATCCACGCGGATTGGGTCGCTGTCGCTGCCGTGGCGCAGCGTGGCGACGGCAGACAGATCCAGGGCCGGCTGCCGCGCCTGGAGCCTGTCCAGAGTCAGCAACCACTGTTGATTGTCCAACGCCAGCCGTCCCGCAGCGCCAACGGCCAGCAGATCCAACCGGCGGCTGTCGCGCAGGACCGCCACCTCAGGCGCCTGAATACCGAATTGGGCCTGAAGCGTCTGCGGATCGGCGATGGTGAAGTCGATTCGGGCTGCCAACCGGGTGTCATCGATGGCCAAACCCCAGGGCAGGCGGACAGACGACAGCAGCGGGCGCAGGTTGAAGTCGGTCAGGGAGAGGGTCCCGTCGGCCCGGCTGGCGTGTGCATCAACCGAAACGATCACGTGCAGATCACCGCCGAAACCCGACACAGCGCTGAGGTCCAGCGCCAACTCGCCGGTGGTGTTTTCAACCCGTGCCGCGACCTGCTCGACCCGCAGGTCGGGGGCATCTACCCGGGTGAGGGTCAGGGAACCCGCTTCGATCTCCAGGGTCATCCCCGGATCGAGCACGCCCGCTAGGTTGCGCAGCCCCTCGAACAGCGCTTGCAGCCCCGGCGCCCTTGCCGGATGGTCGCCGTCGGAATCCCGGTTCGGGTCGGCCGTTCGCGGCGCTGCCATCGGCACACGGATCTCCGGTGCAACCAGCACCAGACGATTGATGCTAAAGCGCCCTTTGAGGATCGAGCGGATCCCCGGGTATAGCGACAGCTCCTGGGCCCGCGCCTCGAAGGCCTCGGTTCGGTGCAGGCGCACATCCCGAGCCACCAGGTGCGGCAAGGGGAAATAGCTGAGTTCCAGCCGGCTGTAATTCAGCTCGCCACCCGTCAACTGGGCCGCTTTGGAGACAATTCGGGCCTTGACCATCTCGCGGTCGACCAGCAGCGGGGCGGTCAGGACTGCCGCCGTCAGCACGGCCACGACGATGGCGGCACACAACGCACTGATTATCAACCGTTTCCAGGTGCGGCCCATGGGGCCTCCTTTCCAAGCGGCTACTGGAGGTCCACCAGCCATGAGGCGTCCTGCATCCATTTGTCTCTCAGATCAATCAACTGGCCCGACTCTCTCATGCTGTCAAGAACATTTTCGACCCAATTGATCAGGTGCACGTCTCCCGGCGGCAGCGCGATTCCCAAGGGTTCATAGGTCAGCGGCGTGATTCGTGAAACCAGGCCGGCGTCGGGGTGTTGCAGCAGCAGCCAGACACAGACATGGTGGTCCGCCACCAGGGCGTCCACCTGGTTGGCGAGAACCAGCTCCACCGCCTCGGCGTAATCGGCCACCGGGACCAGGCGGGCCCTGGGCAGCTTGGCCGCCACCAGCTCGGCGCTGGCCGAGCCCGCTAACGCACTGAAAGCAAAGGCCTCGGAATTGAGCGCCGTAATCGCTCCAGCCGTAACCGCGGAGTCGAACTGGGTCAGCAGGGCCTTGCCGGCGATATGGTAAGGGCCCACAAAGGCCGCCTGCAGATTATTCTGGGGGGTGATGGCCATGCCGGAGATGACCATGTCGACGGCCTGGGCCTGCAACGCCGGCAGCAGGTCCGGGAAGGGTTTGACCACCGGCTGGAACGCAACCCCCATGGCAGCGGCCAGATGCCCGGCCAGATCCACATCCAGTCCCATGGGAACCCCGGAAGGGTGCAGCATGTTCAAAGGCGGCATATCGGCGGTCATGCCAACACGCAGTATCCCGCTTTGAACGATCCGGTCCAGGTTCGATGACCGGATGGCCCCGCCGTTGGTCAGGGAACAGGCCGCGGCGAAAACGAAAACCAGCGCCAGCAACAGGCAGCCGCCAAAGGGTTTCATCGGGTAGTGTCCATCCAGAAACGAGGAATTTTGGTCGCGATCAAGGCCTGCGAAAAATTTTACCACAGGCATATAGATGATATTCCGAGGATAAAATTTTGAGCCTAACGCAGATCTCGGGCGAAATAACCGTTTGTGGATGGACACTAGGGTAGCTCCTTTCACATGATCCTGCACGCCAAAGTCGCATTTTAGCATAGCGTCCATCCAGAAACGAGGAATTTTGAGCCTAACGCCGACGCCGGCGCTTTTGTCAATCGCTGCGCCGCTGTCGATCGGCCCCCGCCGCCCCCCGGCAGCGGTAGGGTTTACCTGCCGGTGCGCCGTCGATGCGTTCCCATTGTCATCTCCGGCCGGCGCCTTAAGGTTGACAATAGGCAGGGAATGGTAAAAAATGGCACCAGGCTTCAGGCTCAGCCCGCTCCCGCCCGGATAGAACCCCAACGACCAGTCGGACCATGCAGAAGAAGATAACCACCACCTTGATGCGCTGGCTCGACTCGGAAGCCGGCAGCGAGCAGCTTGCCGCCGAGGGCGCGCAAAAGAGGGTCGATTGGCTGCGCATCCTTCCCTTCGCCCTGCTGCACCTGGGCTGCCTGGGGGTATGGTGGGTCGGATGGAGCCCGGTTGCGCTCTGGACGGCCGTTGTCCTCTACCTGGTGCGCATGTTCGCCATCACCGGCTTCTACCACCGCTACTTTTCCCACAAGGCGTTTCGAATGGGGCGCGGCTGGCAATTCGTTTTTGCGGTGCTGGGCAACGCCGCGGTCCAGCGGGGGCCGCTGTGGTGGGCGGGCCACCACCGCCACCACCATCGGTACGTGGACACCGAACAAGACCCCCACTCGCCCTCTCAGCACGGATTCTGGTGGAGTCACATCGGGTGGCTCACCTCCCGGGCCAACTTTGCAACCCCCTACCGGTACGTCACGGAGTGGGCCCGTTTTCCCGAATTGGTGTGGCTCAACCGCTTCGACACGCTGGTGCCCCTGCTCCTGGCGGCCGGACTCTATCTGGTCGGCGCCCTTTTGGATGGGACCGCGCCGGGCCTGGGAACCAGCGGCCCGCAGATGGTGGTGTGGGGCTTTTTTATCTCCACCGTGGTGCTCTTTCACGCCACCTGCACCATCAACAGCCTGGACCACATGTTCGGGTCGCGGCGCTTTGACACGCCGGATACCAGCCGCAACAACGCCCTGCTGGCCCTGGTCACCTTGGGCGAGGGCTGGCACAACAACCACCACCACTACGCGGTTTCGGCCCGCCAGGGCTTTTGCTGGTGGGAGATCGATATCACCTATCTGCTGCTGAAGCTGATGGCCTGGGTCGGAATCGTTCGGGACCTGCGACCGCTGCCCGAACGACTGCGCGGCGCTTGAGTGCGTCACCGGTCCCTGGGTCGGCGGTCGGCTTTAGCCGAGGAGTTGCCAACATGCGCATCGCCATTGTCGGCACCGGAATTTCCGGCATGACCGCCGGGTACCTGCTCGGCCGGGATCACGCGGTGACGGCCTACGAGGCCAATGCGACCATCGGCGGCCATACCGCCACGGTCGACGTAACCCGCAGGGGTCGCACCTGGCCGGTGGACACCGGTTTCATCGTCTTCAACCACAAGACCTACCCGAACTTTACCCGCCTGATGGATCATTTGAAAGTGCCCTCACAGCCCTCGCTGATGAGTTTCAGCCTCCAGGACCTGAAAACGGGGTTGGTGTTCAGCCCCAGCAGCCTCAACGCCCTGTTCATTCAGCGCCGCAACCTGGTGCGCCCCGCCTTTTACCGCATGCTGCTGGATGCGCTGCGCTTCCGGCGTGAAGCCCGTCGGCTGCTCGAATCCGGTGATGCGGAGACCACCCTGGAGCAGTACCTGGTGGCCCACCGCTACAGCCGGGACTTCATCGAGCGCTTTTTGATCCCCATGGGCGCGGCCATCTGGTCGGCGGGACCGGACGCCTTCCGGCACTTTCCCGCGCGCTACTTCGTCGAATTTTTTGAAAACCATGGCTTTTTGAACATCCTGGACCAGCCCCGCTGGCGGGTCATCCAAGGCGGTTCGCGCTCGTATATCGGCCCCCTCACCCGACCCTTTGCCGACCGCATCCGCAAGGGGAGTCCGGTGACGGCCGTCACCCGCTCGTCCGACGCGGTCACGCTCAAAACCGCCGACGGCCGGGTCGACAATTACGATCACGTGGTCATCGCGACCCACTCCGATCAGGCTCTGGCTCTGCTGGCCGACCCCTCCGCAGCGGAGCAGGATATTCTGGGCCGCATCCCCTACCAGGGAAACCAGGTCGTGCTACACACCGACACCACGGTCCTGCCCCCCCAACGGGCCGCCTGGGCAAGTTGGAACTACCTGAGCCTTGACGGCCCCCCCAACCGGGTGGCCCTGACCTATGACATGAACCGGCTGCAAGGCCTGGACGCCCCCGAGACCTTTTGCGTCTCACTCAATATCGGCAACCGCATCGATCCGGCCCGGATCCTGCGCCGCTTCGTCTACCACCATCCCCTCTACACCCCGGCCAGCCTGGCCGCGCGCCGCCGCCACCACGAAATCAATGGGGTCAACCGCACCTCCTTCTGCGGGGCCTACTGGGGGTACGGCTTTCACGAAGACGGCGTCAACAGCGCCCTGGCCGTGTGCCGGCCATTCGGAAAGGGTCTGCCATGAAAAGCGCCATCTACCGGGGAACCATCCGCCACCGCCGCCATGCGCCCGTGGAAAACGCTTTTCGCTACCGGGTTTTCTTCATGTACCTGGACCTGGCCGAACTGCCGCGGGTGTTCGATGATCACCCCCTGTGGTCGGCCCAGCGGGTCAACCTGGCCTATTTCCGGCGCCGGGACCACTTCGGCGACCCTCGCATCCCTTTGGATCGGATCGTGCGGGACCAGGTCGCGGCTCAAACCGGCGTCAGGCCCCAGGGCCCCATTCGCATGCTGACCCACCTGCGCTACCTGGGCCACTGCTTTAACCCGGTCACGTTCTACTATCTCTTCGACCGCGGCGACACCCGCCTGGAAACCATCGTGGCCGAGATCACCAACACCCCCTGGGGGGAGCGCCACCTCTATGTCCTGGACGGCGCGCGCAATATCCACCCCCATGGCCGCTGGCGCCGCTTCCGCTTTGCCAAGGCATTTCACATTTCGCCCTACATGCCCATGCAGATCACCTACGATTGGCGCTTTGCGGTGCCGGGAGAGCGGCTCAACGCGCACCTGATCAACTACCAGGATGGGCAAGCGGTTTTCGACGCCACCGTGGACCTGGCCCGCCGACCGATCAACCGGCCCAACCTGACGCGCATGCTGCTGCTCTACCCGGCCATGACCGTCAAGGTCGTGGCCATGATCTATTGGCAGGCCCTCAAACTAAAATACAAGCGCACCCCGTTTTATGCCCATCCGGCCAAGCAGGAGGTGGCACCATGAACCGCCCGACCATTATTCCCAAACAACCACCGCCGGCCGCTTCCGGCCCGGTTCGTTCCCTCAACGGCGTCGCACGGCGCCTGGTGCTGGCCATGCTCGCAAAGCTTCGCCATGGCCAGCTCACCGTCAAGGACCATCGCATCGAAAAGACCTTTGGCCATGCGAGCGCCGACTTTGCGGTTTCGGCCGCCATTCGGGTCCACCGCGATGATTTTTACCGCTTCTGCGCCTTCGGCGGCAGCGTCGGGGCTGCCGAAGCCTTCATGCTCGGCTACTGGACCACCGACGACCTGACCGGCGTGATGCGGATCATCGCCCGCAATCAGACCGTGTTCGGGGAGATGGACCAGGGCTGGACCATGCTTTCGCGCCCCGTCAACCTGGTCTTTCACTGGATGCGCAAAAATACGCCCCGCGGCAGCCGCGACAACATCATGGCCCACTACGATCTGGGCAACGATTTCTACCGCCTGTTTCTGGACGAAACCATGACCTACTCCTGCGGGATCTTTGAAACCGCGGCCAGCAGCCTGCAGGAGGCATCCAGCGCCAAATACGACCGCTTGTGCCGCAAACTGGATCTTCGACCCGGCGATCAGGTCCTGGAAATCGGCAGCGGCTGGGGTGGTTTCGCCTTGCATGCCGCGGCCAACTACGGCTGCTCGGTCACCACCACCACCATCTCGGCCCAGCAGCACGACTACACCCGGGCCAAGATCGCGGCGGCGGGGCTGGCCGGGCGCATTCGGCTGTTGAAAACCGACTACCGCGACCTGACCGGTCAATACGACAAGCTGGTTTCCATCGAGATGATCGAGGCCGTGGGCCACCACTATTACGAAACCTTTTTCCGCAGCTGCGCCCAGCGCCTCAAAGCGGACGGGCTCATGGCCATCCAGGCCATCACCATTGCCGACCAGGCCTTCGACCAGCACACGCAAGGGGTCGATTTCATTAAACGCTACATTTTCCCCGGGAGCTGCATCCCCTCGGTGACAGCCCTGCTGACGGCCATGACCAGGGCCAGCGACCTGCGTCTGATCCACCTGGAGGATATCACAGCCCATTACGCCACTACCTTGCGGCACTGGCGGGAGCGCTTTTTCGAAAATATCGATGCCGTTCGCAACCTGGGCTTTGACGACGCCTTTATTCGCATGTGGGACTATTATCTGAGCTACTGTGAAGGCGGGTTTCTGGAGCGGTACATCGGCAACGCGCAGATGGTGTTCGCCAAGCCGGACAACCGCCGCCCACCCATTCTGGGCGCGGGTTAGGCCAAAAAATGTCGGAAACGGTTGCCCAAGGGGCCGCTTTTTGGGCAACCCCCTCACAATTTTCTTGATTTACTTAATAATTGTGCTACTAATCGGTGCTAATCGAAGGTCCGTTTCAGCTTAGCGGGCCGGTTTCGTAATGAAGGTGCTGGTCATGGTCGCCTGCGGCACCCTTTATGTATGAAGCAAGAGAATTTTTTTGAAAGGAGGGTGCCAACATGGTTAACGGCGTAGTGAAGTGGTTCA
>JAWOIA010000171.1:0-19743 GCA_046484885.1 Desulfosarcina sp.
CCTTCATCACGCGATCCAGGCTTATAGCCGGCACTTGTGGTTCGTTTAAATAACCAGCGAGGTACTCATGAGAGGGGGGAAATACACCCAGCCGACGACAAACCATATAGGTCACCGACTCGGCCTCAAATTCGGCAACGGTTGTATCCAACCCTCGTCTGTCAGGCCACCATTTCGGGTTGGGTGTTCCCAAATGACCACAATACAGGTGGGCAAGTTCATGGGCGATGGTGGTGTACTGAGTAGCCACATTGTGTTTAGCGTTTATAAACAGGTCGTACTTGACCGGAACATCCACAAATATGGGTTGTCTATTCTTATCAACACCGTTTTGAATACGCTGGGTGGATTGATTTCCCGGGTCGACCGTCGATATGCTGCCTGCGGATTGGGAACCATCTTGAACCTGAGTGATCCGAATACCGTCTCGGATGGCATTTTCGATCAGCCTGTTGAACTCGCCACCGATAAAGCCTTTCTCGACTTTAAAAGGGTTTTCGACCTCCTTTGGCAATTCCTTTGCGTTTTTCTGAGGTACTGTATCACTCACGTCGAAAACAAACATTACGGGGCCCATGGGTTGCAAGATCACCAAGGGGCGGGCCCCGGGTTTTATGGTTCTATCCCAATCGTCACGCCATCGATGAGGAGGTGCGACAAAAGTGGCCCCAGGCATCTGAATGTGCACCAGCATGGCATTGAATGGAGAATAGGACCGGAACCGTGCCACAAATTTCATCAGTTCATGGTAGGACTTGCTGGTCCTGTACTGGAAGGTCAGGCTGAACAGATCATCAAGAGCCCTTTTGGTGGAATCCAGCTCCCAGGCGCCCGCGGGGGTCAGATCTATCCTTGCTGTTGGCGGAGGATCAAACAGCGACAACTGATTGGATCCTGGCAATGGGGGCTCCTGATCGTTTCAGTCTCAATTCACATTATCAATTCAGTGGGGTAGAGTTAAAATTATCTTTTGGATCCGGTAGTTGTCAACAAAAAGCGTGAATCGCTAAATGCAGTACCGGTGCCGGTCATTTGCGACCTACTGTGCGGTGTTGAAGCCATCATGACAGATGCCCGTGCGGTTATGGAGGCAATGGGGCCGGTCATTGAGATTTTGACGGGTGACCTGCGATGTGACAGCAGGAACAAGAAGGAAGACATTGATGGTTGTCGAATAGATTGGGTGACCGCTTTCGGGGTATAGGGGCCGTTCCATCCGGGGCGGCTTTTTTTTTGCGTAATCATCCGACAGGCACAATCCGCAACCGGGCCGAGGCGGTGGTGGAACAGCCAAGAACAGAGACAGGGACATCCCAACAACAGCCGGTATTACGACAAAATGTTGTAAAACCGGTTGAACACTCCAAGGGCCAGACCACCAAAGCCACCGCCGCCAAGGTAAGCTCGGGCTCGGTTGCGCATGATTGAAAATGGAGCGCCCGCCACCGGAAACCTGGCTGCCGGATGACCACTGGGCATGACTATTTTACCGAGACTGGAAAAATAACCCGCCCCTACCCCACCTGGGCTGGCCGTTTGGCCGGCCCTATTTTTTCTGCAAAAATAATCGGATAGGTGAAAAGCCGAACCGGCTGGATAGCGGCGCCCAGAATTAATTTCCTGGCCGGTATTGTTTTTCCGTGGCTACACTGGGGCTACATGGAGCGGAAAACCAAAAAAAGAGGGGTTACGTTTTTAGCGTAACCCCTTGATTTTTTTGGTAGCGGGGACAGGATTCGAACCTGTGACCTTCGGGTTATGAGCCCGACGAGCTACCAGACTGCTCCACCCCGCATCAGATTTCAATCAGCAAAGGTAAGTGAAAATAATTGGTTTGTCAACATCCAATCAGAATGAGACCGAAAAAGACCCGTTTCCCGCCAGCTCCCCATCGTCAGGACCTGATACACCAAAGGGACCCGTCCGCGCACTCAGTGTCCATCCATAAACGGTTATTTCGCCCGACGTCTGCGTTAGGCTCAAAATTTTATCCTCGGAATATCACTGATATGCCTGTGGTAAAATTTTTCGCATGCCTTGATCGCGACCAAAATTCCTCGTTTCTGGATGGACACTACTTATTGTCCCGCCAAGGAGCGTATCATCGCTCTGAGGGCGTCGCGCCCGCCGCCGGCCGGTGGGCAGCGGACCATAACCAGTTTGTTGCGCGCGGTCTGCCCGGAGCGGATCGTCACTGCGGACCGGTTTACCGACAACAATCCCGCCAGAAATGCGATGCAGGCCTGGTTGGCCGCCTGGTCCACCGGTGGCGCCGTGAGATGGATCTTGAGGGCATCACCGAACAATCCCGCAACCTGGTTTCGCGACGAACGCGGCTGAACCCGTAATTTAAAAACCAACCCCTCGGGCTTTTCCTGGATGGCAAAGGGCATTTTTTCCCCGATCAGCGGCTGTTTTGGATCAGCTCGCGAATGAAGGGCGGCGGGCGGACCACTTTTCCCCGGCCGTTGACGAAGGCGTGCCGGGTGTAACCCGTGGTGTGGGTGACGGATCGGTCCTGGCTGGTGATGGCGTAGTCAAACTGCATGCCGGCACGGAAGCCCGCATTCACGGTCGCTTCGATAATGATCAGGTCGTCGTATCGCGCCGGGTTGAGATACTTGCATTGGACCTCGGAGACTGGCAGCATCAGCCCCCGGGCTTCGATCTCCCGGTAGGGCATGCCCAGGTGCCGGAAGAGCTCAGTACGGCCGATTTCAAACCAGCGCAGATAATTGGCATGGTAGACCACCCCCATGGTATCGGTGTCCCCGTAAATAACCCGGTAAGGGGTGCAATGGGTCAGTTTACGATGATCGGATATCATATGCCCCTACCTGCATCATTGGTTCGCCGATGACGCCGCAGCGCCCTTTTTTGCCCATACTGCAGAACCAAACAAACCTTGCCAAGCCATGGGTTACGCCACCAACAGCCGGGTGAAGAATGTTTTGAGATCATCGTAGCCGGTTGCCACAGGGAACTGGGGGTATTCGTCAATTACATTGCGTGGGGGGCAAAACAGGATACCCTGGTGCGCCTCGTTGAGCATATTGATGTCGTTGTAGGAGTCCCCCATGGCCAGCACCTGGTAGTTAAGGCCTTTGAGTGCCTGCACCACCTTGCGCTTGGCGTCGGTCTGGCGAAGGTTGTAGCCGACGATGGCCCCCCTATCGTCGGTGGTCAGGTGGTGGCACAACAAGGTCGGCCAGCCCAGTTTTTGCATCAGCGGGCGCACAAATTCAATGTAGGTGTCGGATACGACGATGACCTGGGTCAGGGTGCGCAGCCAGCCCAAAAAATCCGCGGCACCCGGCAAAGGCTCCATGGTGGCGATCGCGTCGGTGATGTCTTTGAGTTTTAGCCCGTGGGCATCTAAAATGGAAAGTCGCCGTTTCATCAGCACATCGTAATCGGCGATATCACGGGTGGTCAGACGAAGATCATCGATGCCGGTGCGCTCGGCCACACTGATCCAGATCTCCGGCACGAAAACACCTTCCAGGTCTGAGCAAATGATATGCATACGCCCTCCCATCGATTCGTCATCCCTACCCCCGGCCCTGGCGGCAGCGGCGACACCGGATCACTCCGCCTCGTCATCCTCTTCGATGCGTATCAGCACCGGTGTGCCGCCCACCACATCCAGGGCATGTATCTCGGCCAAGGCCCGGGTAACATCGGATTCCCGCGCATGGTGGGTCAGCATGACCACGGGAACCGAGCCATTGGTTTTTCTTCCCTTCTGGTGAACGTATTTCAGACTGATGCCGTAATTGCCTAAAATACCAGCTATGGCGGCCAGCACCCCGGGTCGGTCCATGGCATCGAACCGGAAGTAGTAGTGGGTCACGATGTCGTCCACGGGCATTACGGCAATCGGTCGGATCGTATCCGCCTGGAATCCCAGGGACGGCACCCGACCGACACTGTGGGACATCAGGTTCCTGGCGATGTCCCCAAGGTCCGACAACACGGCGCTGGCGGTGGGCATCATGCCCGCCCCATGACCGCAGAGCAGAATCTCTCCGACCGCATCGGCGGACACACTGATGGCGTTCAGCGTTCCGTTTACATTGGAGAGCATATTGTCGAATGGAATCATGGTCGGGTGCACCCGGGCCTCCACCGACTGTCCGTTGAACTTGGTGATGGCCAGCAGTTTGATGCGATAGCCGAACTGGGCGGCAAACTCGATGTCCATCGGGGTGATTCCGGAAATGCCCTCAATGTAGACATCATCGAAATTGATCTGCATGCCGAACGCCAGCGCCGATAGGAGGGCCAGTTTGTGGGCCGCATCCTGACCCTCAACGTCAAGGGTCGGATCGGCCTCCGCATATCCTTTGGCCTGGGCTTCGGCCAGAGCGGTTTCAAAATCCACGCCCTGGTCGGTGATCTTGGAAAGAATGTAGTTGCAGGTTCCGTTCAGGATGCCGGTCATGGCCCTGATCCGGTTTCCGACCAACGCCTCCCTGACGGTCTTGATGATGGGCATGCAGCCGCCCACACTGGCCTCAAACGCCAGATCGACCCTGTGCTCGGCCGCCGCTGCCAGGATCACATTGCCGTGTTTGGCCAGCAGGGCCTTGTTGGCCGTAACCACATGCTTGCCCCGGGCCATGGCTTCGAGAATCAACTGCTTTGCTAGGCCCTCGCCGCCGATCGTCTCGACCACGATGTCCACCGTGGGATCAGCGATGGCGATGGCGGCGTCCGCAATCATGACCCCCGGTTCAAAGGTGAGTCCTCGCTCCCTGTCCATGTCGATGTCAGCGACATATTTCAGATTGAGTTTACATCCGACACGGTCCCGGATAATCGCACCGTTTTCCAGCAACAGCCGGGCAACCCCCGTTCCGACCGTACCACACCCCAAAATGGCAATATTTACCTGATTCATTGATGATACATTCCCGGTTAACGTTCACTATCGGCCGTCTTTTACACCAAACCGACCAATCCGGCAACTGCCCATCCAGAAACGAGGAATTTTGGTCGATCGCGCGCCGCACCCCGTTTCAGTGCTGCATGGGATTGCCCAGCAGATAGGGTGCGATTTGACTTTTTCAGATCCGGCATCATTATAAAAACCATCATCAACTAAGTTGAGCGATTGTCGAGCTTGCCGCAGATACAAGGAAGATGGCTTTCCGCTATAGTCGCCTATGCGGAAAGACATCTGACACCGTAGATGCGGTAAGATCGGCAATCCCGGAGGGTTTTCCATTTTGGTGGCTGAAACTCACGTAACCCCTATTCATTCTTTTGCATTCTAAATGTACCAAAATGGGAAACGCTCAACTTAAGTTCCATTGTCCGTTCATGAACGGTAGTCCTGGCCGCTTTGTAGATCCGATTCGGCCCGGCAACATCACTGGTTTGTGGACGGTCGCAACCCAAAGCAAGGAGGAGTGACCATGGCCTACACATGCAAAAGCTGCGGTGCCATCGCCGATTCGCCCGGGCACCTGTGCAACCCCTGCGCGGACAAGGAAAAATGCAGTTTCTGCGGCGCTCTGGAAACCGAGCCCAAACATGTCTGCAAAGACAAGCTGGCAGCGATGAAATATGTCTGCAATGGATGCGGTCGGGTGGCCATGGAGGAGGGTCACCTTTGCAGCCCGGCCCCCATCGGATAACCCCCATTTTAAACCCTTGACCCCTTTGGCCCGTCGGCGCCTGCGACGGGCTTTTCTTTTGGGGCTGCCGGCTGCACAGTCGGCGGACGGGAAAGTCGGCCGCTCGTTTACTCGTTTAAAGGGTTTGCGGTGTAAAAGCGACCACCTCGTCAATGGTTGGCGAGTTGGTAAAAAGCATCACCAGCCGGTCCAGGCCCAGGGCATTTCCAGCCGCCGGGGGCATGGCTTCCAGGTCCCGCAAGAAGGGTTCGGGGATGCGATAGGCCCCGCTGCCCTTTTCGCGGCGCCGTTGGTTCTGCGCTTCGAAGCGGGCGCGCTGCTCCAGGGAATCGGTGAGCTCGCTGAACGCATTGCACAGCTCCATCCCGGCAAGGTAAAGTTCAAAGCGTTCAACCAGCCGTGGATCGCTGGGCTTGATCCGGGCCAGAGCGCCGGTTTGGACGGGGTAGTCGTAAAGGAACACGGGCCGGTCCAGACCGAGCCGGGGCTCGATTTCAAGTCCCATGATCTCGTCAAAACAATCGCGCACCAGTGCCTGTTGGGCGGTCATCCCGCCGAAGCGTCGAAAGGCCGCATCCACCGACAAGCGGTCCCACGGCCGCACCAGATCTACCGTGTGCCCCTGATAGATCAACCGCCGGCCGAGCCCCATTCGAAGCGCCAGGTAGCCGATCAGGGACTCACATTGGTCCATCAGGTCCAGGTAGGTCCAGCCGGCCGCATACCACTCCAGCAAGGTCATCTCCGGCAGATGCCGGTCTCCACGCTCCCCTTTGCGGAAACAGCGACAAATCTGAAAAATCTTGTTGAAACCGGACGTCAAGAGCCGCTTCATGCAGAGCTCCGGTGACGTCTGCAAAAACCAGCCGCCCGACTCCTGAGCGTCGATATGGACTTCCGGGGCCGGGGCGGGGATGCGAACCGGTGTCTCCACCTCCAAGAACCCCGCTTGACGGAAAAAGCCCCGCACGGCATCGATCATGCGGGCGCGTTGCTCCAGGTTGGATCGAAGGGCAGCTTGCCGGCAAAAGGGCATAACCTGGCATCCAGGAGAATCGATCACGGCGGGCTGACCTTCTCTTGAATCGTGTCCGTGACGCGGTCCTGCAGATAGATCTTGTCGAAGCGCGCCAGATCAGCCTGGTCGTACCAGGCGCGGCCCTGTCTACGACAGGGTTCGCAGGCTTTTCTGGGGATGTGAACGGCCAGAATGTGCTTTCTGCCCGGGGCCGAGGAATCGATGCTCAGGGCGCCGCCGCAACGATCACAGACCCGGATGGTCTCCTGCTGGTGTTCGTGGATATTGTCGGTATCGTAGAAAATATTGCGCTCGCGCTGGATGAACGGGTTGTCCCCCCGGGCCATCTCACCCAAATACCGCCGCTGGTGCCAGTTCTCCAGTACCTTGTCGCAGGTCTTGTGCACCCAACGGGTCACTTCCGGGGCCTGGTAAACCTTGGCGGGGCTGTAGTCGGGCTCTTTGAGGTGGCTGTAGTCCATGCCGGCCATGGCCAGGATAATGCCCACATTCACGTAGGGCAACGCGCCTTCGATGGCGTAGCCACCTTCGAGAACAGCGATATCGGGTTTAAGCAACGTGGTCAGCTCCGCATATCCCCGGGCCGAGAAATTCATGTTGGTGATCGGATCCGAATAGTGATTATCCTGCCCGGCCGAATTGACAACGATATCCGGCTGAAACTCTTTGAGAAGGGGGAGCACCGTTTCCCGAACAGCGTAGAGGATGCCCTCTTCCGAGGTGTTGGGGGGCAAAGGGATATTAACGGTGCTGCCCACGGCGTTGGGTCCGCCCATTTCACTCAAGAAGCCGGACCCGGGGTAGAGGGTGCGGCCATCCTGGTGGATGGAGATGAACAGGGTGTCGGGATCGTGCCAGTAGATGTCCTGAGTGCCATCGCCATGATGGCAGTCCGTATCGACGATGGCCACGCGGTGGACCCCGTAAGCTTGGCGCACAAATTCAATCATGATGGCTTCGATGTTGACGTTGCAAAACCCTCTGGCACCATGGACAACCCGGTTGGCATGGTGACCCGGAGGTCGCACCAGGGCGAACCCCCGCTCCACCTGTTTGTCCATCACCGCCATGGCGATGGTTTTGGCCCCGCCGGCACTGATGAAATGAGACTCGGTCATCACGGCCCACAGATCCGGCACACAGAAGTGAACCCGCTGGACATCTTTTTTGGTGACCAGGTCCGGTTTGTATTCGATGATGCCTTCGACATCCAGAATCCCCTCTTCGAAGACCTGGTCCTGGGTATAGAGTAGCCGCTCTTCCCGTTCCGGATGAGTGGGGCTGATCGCCCAGTCAAAGGCGGGGAAAAAGACCAGGCCGGTTTTATTTCTGGCGTACAGCATGGCAGACTCCGATGCCAGACCACCCCAATTTTCTAAAGTGGCCGCGTTAACCCCGGTTCACATCGAGGCGCCGTCAATGATCTTTTCCGCAATCGGATCGTAACCGTGAATCAACCCGGGCTTGACCTGGGCAATGACCCGGATGTTTCTCCCGGTGGTGTAAAAACCACGAACCATGTTAAACGACATGGCCTCGATGACTTCCAGTTCCAGGTGGTCGGGATTGGCGCCGCGTCCGATGGCTTTGCGGCGAAGCAGTTCCAAAGCGTCGCCAATAGCGTCTTGCTTGGTGTAGGTCGGCGGGATCGCCGTGGCGAAATTCTCTTCGGGTGCGGTGGCGATTTCCCTCTCCGTATCGGCAAAAAACGTCACCTCGCAGGTGGTGCGGGCCAGACCGGCCCCAATGGCGTTGGCCACCTTCCAGCGCGGAATCACGTCGACCCGGCTGTTACTCAAGCGCTCCAGACCCTTGGCGAACCAAGGGGCCGGGCCGCCCAGCACCAGGATATGATGGGGATCCAGGCGATGGCCTTCCCACAATTCGTGGACCGTATACACCGGTTTGGCGTTAATCCGGTCGATCATGGTCCCGGCCTCATCCAGAATCGTTTGGCAAGCCTGTTCAAAAACTTGATTGGACGCATTCTGAATATCGGTTTTCAGGGCATCGGCCACCACCTGCATCCCCTGCCGAGCCCTATCCAGATCGCCTTCTTCGCCGATGCCCAGAACAAACATCGCATCGGTGGGTGTGGGGAACGACCCGCCGAAAGCCATGGCCATGCCTAAACGGTCGGGACCGATCCGGATCCGCCCGTCCACCACCCGCACGACGCTGTCACCGCCTATGCCGATGGAAACGGTTTCAAGGGAGCGGATCAACGTTTTGTGGTCCCCGATGCCGATACCCGACGGATCCAGCAGCGGCACCCCGTTGACCAGCACTGCCATATCCGTCGTGGTGCCGCCGATATCCAGTACCAAACACACGTCATCCTTCGGCGCAAAGGCCACCGATCCCATGACACTGGCCGCCGGCCCGGAAAGAATGGTCTGGGCGGGGTGGTCGATGGAGGCATCGAAGCGCATGTTGCCGCCATCGGGTTTAAGAATGCGGATAGGCAGGGTGAGCCCTTTTTCATCCAACGACCGAACCACCGCCTCGAAAAAATCCTTGTGAATGGGGTAAACCGAGGCATTGAGGAAGGTCGTGGCGATGCGGCGCGGGAAATTGAGCTGTCCTGAGGTGCGGTGGCCCAAAAACAGCTTGTCGAAACGGCTGCCGATGAGGTCCGCAATGGCGGTTTCATGGGCCGGGTTCCGAACACTGAACTTGGAGACCACGCCCACATAGCGAATGCGGTTTTTTTGCAGGTGCTCGGCCGCCCGGATCACCTGGGCCTCATCGATGGGTGTGACCTCGCGCCCCCGGTGATCGATCGCCCCGTCCACGATATGGTAATGGGGACCGGTTCGAAACAGTTCGGGATCCATGCCCGGTCCGGCGGAAACGATCATTCCCACATCAGGGATCTGTTGCTGTACGATGCGATTGGTGGCCAGGGTGGTGGAAAGCACCGCCCGGTGGATATGGGCGGGGTCGATGCCTTGAGTGATCCTTTCCAAGCCGGTCAACACGGTGGCGAAAAGGTCCAACGGGTTGGTGCGCACCTTGATCTGCCGCACCAGCCCCTCCCGACCTAGCAGGACCACATCCGTATGGGTGCCGCCGACATCCAGCCCGATGATCATGGTGCCATCCTGATGGTGGGTTGATGAACGCCGCTGGAAAGTATGAGAACTCACGGTATCCAAAATCAACACCCCTGTCAACCATGCTCAACACCATGCGCACCGGCGGCCGGGCCCGCCCGCGAGCCGGCCCATGGTGGTAAAAACCAGCCCCCGACCCAAAAGGCTGCCCCCATCAGTCCCAGGCCTACAGTTGCCGGCTGGTGTTGGAACGGATGACTGAAAAATGTTGACTATTGGGTAAAGCCTGGGGTAAGCATTCGAGTTTATGTGAAAATAATTGGCCGACCACCTTCGGCTCTTATTCAGCCACGGTCGAACGGCCCGAAAGGTGTGATAGCCATGAACCAGCCAGCCCTGCCCCCTGACACGCCGCCCCGAATCCAACTGATCCGAGGCTTCAAAGATATCCTTCCCGGTGAAAGCGAATTGTGGCAATCCATCGAACGTACGGCCATGGCGCTGCTGGACGATTTCGGTTACCGGGAGATCCGAATTCCCATCATGGAAAAAACCGAACTGTTCGCCCGCAGCATCGGCGAGGAGACCGATATCGTTGAAAAAGAGATGTACACCTTTGCCGATCGCGGGGGCGATCTGCTGACGCTGCGCCCTGAAGCCACCGCATCGATCTGCCGGTCGTATATCCAGCACAAGATGGTCGCCCAGAACCCGGTCCGCAAATTCTACACCATCGGCCCCATGTTTCGCCGCGAGCGCCCCCAGAAAGGCCGCTATCGCCAATTCTACCAGATCGATGCCGAGATCTTCGGCGTTGAAGCACCCTATGCGGATGTGGAGCTGATTTTCCTGTTGCACGCCCTGTTCAACCGCCTCGCGATCACCGATACCACGGCCCACGTCAATTCTTTGGGCTGCCCGGCCTGTCGGCCACCGTTCAAAAAGGCCCTTTCCCAGCTGCTGACCGATGCGGAGCCGGCCCTGTGCAGCGACTGCCAGCGCAGAAAAGCACGCAACCCCCTGCGGGTATTGGACTGCAAGGTTCCCGGCTGCAATGAAGCCATGCGCGGCGCCCCGTCCATCATCGACTACCTGTGTGCCGACTGCCGCAACCACTTTTCTGCGGTTACCGATGCACTGGCCCGACTGGATGTCCCTTTCCAAGTGGACCACCAGTTGGTGCGTGGCTTGGACTATTACACCCGCACCGCCTTCGAAATCCACTCCGGGGCTCTGGGCGCACAGAGTGCCGTGGCCGGTGGCGGCCGTTATGACAGTCTGGTCGGTTCGCTGGGCGGGCCCGAAACTCCGGCCATCGGATTTGCCATCGGTTTGGATCGCCTGGCGGAAATGGTCGCATCGCTTGCACCGGCAATGGCCCGCCCGCTGAGCCTGTTTATCGCAGCTATAGGTGAGCCCGCCCGCAAACAGGCCTTTGAATGGACCCTCGCGCTGGGGCTCAAGGGCATCGGCGTCTCTATGGAATATGGAGAAAAGAGCCTCAAGGCTCAAATGAAGCAGGCCGACCGCCTGGGCGCCGAACAAGTGCTTATCGTCGGTGAGAGCGAACTGGCTTCCGGAAGGGCCGTGCTGCGAAACATGGCCGTGAAAACCCAGCAGGAGATAGCACTTGCGGGGATCGTGCAGACCCTGGTCCCATTATTGTCCAAACCGGGCGCCCGCTGAGGCGTCATTACCATCATCGTTTTTTGAAAGGAGCACTCCTTTGGCTGACATCCTCGGCGATATGAGAAGAACCCACCACTGCAACGCCCTGAGTGCGCAGGATATGGGCCGAACAGTCGTCCTGATGGGCTGGGTCCTGCGGCGGCGAGATCACGGCGGCGTCATTTTCATTGACCTCCGCGACCGGGAAGGCATCACCCAGGTGGTCTTCAACCCGGAAATCAATCCGGACGTCCATGCCAAAGCCCACACACTGCGCAGCGAATTCGTCATCGGCATCAGTGGACAGGTGGGGCCCCGCCCGGAAGGGATGATCAACCCCAAACTGTCAACCGGTGAAATCGAAGTGATGGTGAATGAACTGAGAATTCTCAATCCGGCGAAAACACCCCCCTTCGGGATCGAAGACAACGTGGAAGTCTCCGAGCCCATCCGTCTGAAACACCGCTATCTGGATCTGCGACGCCCCAGCCTGCAGTCCAACCTCGTCACGCGGCACAAGGCCGGTGCATCGGTGCGGCGGTTTCTCAACCACAACGGGTTTCTGGACATCGAAACCCCCGTACTGACGCGAAGCACGCCCGAAGGGGCCAGGGACTATCTGGTGCCCAGCCGCGTCAACCCCGGACGTTTTTATGCTCTGCCGCAATCGCCCCAGTTGTTCAAGCAGCTGCTCATGGTCTCGGGGTTCGATCGTTACTACCAGATAGTGCGCTGCTTCCGGGACGAGGACCTGCGGGCCGACCGTCAGCCCGAATTCACCCAGATCGATATGGAAATGTCTTTTGTGGGCGAAGAGGACCTCATGGCCATCAGCGAGGGCATGATGGTCCGCCTGTTCGAGGAGATCGTAGGCCGGTCACTGGACCGTCCGTTCCCCCGCCTCACCTACACCGAAGCCATGGACCGCTTCGGGCTGGACAAGCCCGACACCCGCTTCTCGATGGAACTCAAAGAGGTTTCCGACATCGTGGAGCACTCCGCTTTCAAGGTATTCGCCACCGTGGTCAACAACGGCGGCATCGTCAAAGCCCTCAACGCCAAAGGGTGCATGGACATGTCACGCAGGGAGATCGATGACCTAGCTGCCTTGGTCACCGTCTACCGCGCCAAGGGGCTGGCCTGGATCAAGGTGCACGAGCACGACTGGCAATCGCCCATCGCCAAGTTTTTTACCGACGAGGAGAAGGCCAGGCTGACGGAACGAATCGGCATGGCCCCCGGGGACCTGGTCTTTTTCGTGGCCGACCAGCCCAAAATCGCCAACGAAGCCTTGGGGCACCTGCGCAACCACCTGGGTAAAAAGCTGGCGCTGATCGACGAAAGCCGCTTCAACTTTGTGTGGGTCACCCACTTCCCCATGTTCGAGTACGACGATGCTGAGCAGCGATACCAGGCGCTGCACCACCCCTTCACGGCCCCCCTGGAGGAAGACTATGGGCAGCTGGAAACCGACCCGCTGGCCGTTCGCTCCCGGGCCTACGATTTGGTGCTCAACGGGTTCGAGGTCGGCGGCGGCAGTATCCGCATCCACGACATGGATCTTCAACAGCGGGTCTTTGCAGTTCTGGGCATGCAGCCGGATGCCTATCTTGAGAAGTTCGGTTTTTTGCTGGATGCGCTGACAGCGGGCGCCCCGCCCCACGGTGGAATCGCCTTTGGGTTCGACCGCCTGGTGATGCTGCTGTGCGGCCAATCCTCCATTCGCGACGTGATCGCCTTTCCCAAAACCCAGCGCGCGGCCTGCCTGCTCACCAACGCTCCTTCGGAAGCGGCTGATGCCCAGCTGGAGGAACTCTGCCTGAGGATAAAACTGACCGTGCCGCAAATGGCGGAGGGAAGCGACGGATAACCGTCCGGTCCACCCCAACCGCCACCAAGAGGGCGAGAATGGCACCATAAACGGAAAACACGCAAGCCTGGGGAGGTGCAATGACCCGTCACAGCCAAGTTCAACTCGCCGACCTGCGTTGCCTGTGCGACCCTTCCATTTTCGAGTTTGAAACCACCGCCGAGATCGAGCCGCTGGATCAGGTGATCGGCCAGGAGCGGGCCGTCAGAGCCATCACCTTCGGCCTGGAGATGAAAAGCCCCGGTTACCACATTTTCGTCACCGGACCCGAAGGCACCGGAAAAACCACCATCGTCCAGGAGATTGTTCACCAGGCGGCCAAAGCGCTGCCCACCCCTGCGGACTGGTGCATCGTCAACAACTTCAAAGATCCATACCGCCCGCGAGCGGTTCCCCTGAAACCCGGTCAGGCGGCCCGATTTGCCAAAAGTTTGGAACGCCTGGTAGCCGACCTGAAAATCCGCCTGCCCAAAGCGTTCCAGGCCGAACCGTTTCGCAAACAGATCATCGAAATCCAGCAGCGCGCCGCCGAGCAGAAGCAGGTCCATTTCGACACCTTGCAGCGGTCTGCCCAGGAAAAACATCTCACAATAGAGAAAACACCGTCCGGCATCCAGACCATTCCTTTACACGGGGATGAACCTTACACCGAGGAAGCCTTTGCCGAACTTCCGCAAGAGCAACAACGCAGCATCGAGGCGGAGGTGGAAGCGTTTCAGGAGACCGTCCAGGCGGCCATGCGCGCGATCGATCGACTCAACCATGCCCAGCAGCAGGAGATTCGTCAGCTGGCCGCAGAATTGACCCTGTTCGTGGTCAAAACCCGGCTCGAGGCGATCCGGGAGACTTACACGGATGGCCCCGAGATCGGGCGGTTTTTGGACGACATGCAGGCCGACCTGGTGGAAAATGTAGCCCTTTTTCTGCCCCAGGCGTCGGATTCGGACGACAGCGGCCCAGCCCCGGGCAACGCCGCGGCCCTCTCTCTGAATCGTTACCAGGTCAATGTCCTGGAAGACCGTTCGGGAACCGAGGGCGCACCGGTGGTTTTCGAACCCAACCCCACCTATGCCAACCTATTCGGGCGCATCGACAAAAAGGCCTTTATGGGCACCCTGGCCACGGACTTCACGATGGTGCAGTCGGGCTCCCTGCTCCAGGCCAACGGCGGTTTTCTGATCATGGAGGTGGAGTCGGTGCTGGCCCAGCCCCAGGTTTGGGAGTCCCTCAAGCGTGCCTTGCAGAACCAGATGCTCTGCATCGAAGACACGGCCCAGGAGACGGCGCTGAGCGGTGCGTCCCTGCGGCCTTCGCCGGTGGCCCTGAATGTAAAGGTGATCCTGCTGGGCGGTTACGCACCGTTTTATATTCTTCAGAACTTCGATTCCAAATTCAACAAGATCTTCCGGGTGCGCGCGGATTTTGACTACGAGGTCGCCCGCACCGAGGAGACGGTGGGACTCTACGCCCGCTTTATCGCCCGGGTGTGCCGGGACGGCGGCCTGCTGCCGTTCACCCCCGATGGCGTCGCAACGGTCGTGGAATATGGGGAGAAGGCCATCGACAGCAAAAACAAACTCTCCCTGCGGTTCGGTGCGGTGACCGGCGTCATCAGAGAGGCCGACTACTGGGCAAAGAAAGCGGGTGCCGATCGGGTCACGGCCGACCACGTCGTCAAAGCCTTCAGCGAATATCGCTTCCGTTACAACCTCTATGAAGAGAAAATCCACGAGCAATACGTGGAAGATACCATCATGATCGATGTTGCCGGCGACGCGGTGGGCCAGGTCAACGCCTTGGCTGTCTATCAGGTCGGAGAGATCGCCTTCGGCCGGCCGTCGCGTATCACCGCCGAAACGTTCATGGGAAAACCCGGCATCATCAACATCGAACGCGAGGCCAAACTGTCGGGCAAAACCCACGACAAGGGGGTGCTGATCCTTTCCGGTTACCTGGGCCGCACCTTCGCCCAGCGCTATCCGTTGAGCCTGACTATCAGCTTGACGTTCGAACAGAGCTACGGCGGCATCGACGGCGACAGCGCCTCGTCCACCGAACTGTATGCCATCCTCTCGAGCCTGTCGGGCATCCCCATCCGGCAAGGCATCGCCGTCACCGGTTCGGTCAACCAGAAGGGCCAGGTCCAGGCCATCGGCGGGGTGAATCAGAAAATCGAGGGGTTTTTCGACGTCTGCCGCAGCAAGGGCCTCACCGGCGACCAGGGGGTCATGATCCCGACAGCCAACGTGAAGAACCTGATGCTCAAAAAAAGCGTGGTGGATGCGGTCAGGCAGGATCGGTTCAGGATCTGGCAGGTCTCAACGATAGCGGCGGGGATGGAAATCCTCACCGGGAAGGTGGCCGGGCAGCGCACCATCTCGGGCAGGTACCCGCCCGAAACGATCTACGGCCGGGTGCAACAAAAGTTGGAAGCTTACCTGAAACAAAGCCTCAAGCTGAAAAAAGCCTTCGGTTCGGATCTGTAACCGGTCCTGACCGTGAGGGCCGGGGTTTTCAAGAAGCCGAACGACGGGCGAAACAGCGGCTGCAAGCCCATCAGCCCCGTTTGAACAGCGGGATGGGCGAGGGACACAGGTCGTTCATTTCCACCAAGTCCGCATCAGCGCAGTACCCTTTGGAGAGGTAACCCTGCTCCAAACCCCGTGGGGTGATCACCTGGATATGGGTGTGATGGAACCAGTTGCCGTTCTCGTGGAAATCACCGACCCGGGCAAAGGTCTCACCGGCGGACAGGGTTCGTCCGACAGCCGGCAGACGGTCCTTGCAAAGGTGTCCGTAGAGGCTGTAAAACAGGCCAACGTGCCGGCTTTGGTGTTTGAGCAGGACGAAGCCGCCATAGTTTCCCTCCCCGCTTTCGTAGCCGCTCTCGACCACCGTGGCCGCCAGAGGGGCGTGCAGGGGCAGACCTAACCGAACGATCACATCCAGACCCAGATGGATGAAGCGTCGGTCGGCCACCATCTGGGGGCACGATCCCAGCAAGGTGTCACGCCGCTCCAGATAGGGGGCGACGCCCCAACTGCAGGCGCCGCCCATGGCTTGCTCCAGTTTGCGTTGCAGGGTCCGCTGATCTCTCACGTCAGCCCCGTCAAGCAGCGGGCTTT
Source organism: Desulfosarcina sp. (assembly GCA_046484885.1). Lineage (GTDB taxonomy): Bacteria > Desulfobacterota > Desulfobacteria > Desulfobacterales > Desulfosarcinaceae > Desulfosarcina. Next base: position 16,401 of record JAWOIA010000171.1, read on the forward strand.
TGTATGAAAGATCCGCCACAAACGGATCGCCTTCCAAAGCGTGAAAAACGGGCCGGTGGTCGACCCGCTCACTGTAAAGCATAAACGGATAGTCCATGCACCCTCCAAATCAGGACAACGCGAAATCGGTCGTTTTGATCAAGCCGACGACCGGCACAACCGGATGGCCATCAACATCCGCCTCGACCCCCGCCGGCCAGTTGAAATCGGGGGCCATGGACCGGTAGTAGGAGCGTTCGTATGGCAGCAGTTTCAGCCGCAGCCCATCGCCCGCCCCCACGATGGTGGAGGACAGTCCGAAATCCACCTCCCCAAGCACGGTGCGGATGATGTAACGCGGCACTTCCCGCCCGCTGCCTTCCCGCCTGACCCGGGTGGCGATATCGATCACGTCGTAAAGGGCCACCGGGTTTTCCCGGTTCCAGCGATCCTGGATCGGCAGCCCGGCCACGTAAAGATGGTGGAATTCGATGCCGGCCCGGCGGCAGGCGTAAGCGAGATTGTGAATGGCCTCCGGCGTGTCGTTGATACGCCCCAGCAAGGGGGTGTTGCAGTAGACCGTTATCCCCTGGTTATTCAACAGCCGGACCACTTTGGCATGGGTCGGCTGAAACTCTTCCGCCACCAGAAACTGGGTCTCGATCTCCAGCCGCAGCGGCGCCGCCATGGTCAGCCGATTAAACCCGGCCAGCGTGTCAATCACCGCCGGTGTGTAGCTCTGCGGCTCGTAGGTGAACTTCAGGCTGCGTAGCCGCAGGGCATTCACGTGGGGAAATGCTTCGAGGGCGCCAATGATCCGCCGAACCCGGGACAGGGATTCCACGGCATCGTTTTCGCCGGCGACCACCACATCGGTAATGCGCTCGTCGGCGCGGATATAGGCAAAATCAGCCTCCTGAGCATCGATGTCGATTTCGACCCGCGTCGCATGAACCCGGGAAATCGTCGTCGACCCGGTATCGACGATCGAGCGCGCTCGTTTTTCGCCACTGCGAACCAGGGGCAGGATTGCATCGGTTCCGTCCAGCGGCGCAGCCATCCCGCCACCCAAGCGGGGCGGACGCGCCCCTAAAAAGAGCGCTTCATCACCGATTTCGGCCATATACTGAATGTCGATGGTCCCCTCTTCATTGACCCGGATGTTCTCCAACTCGTTGGCAATGGGCGCGAACCGCTTGAAATAGCCCGGTGTGTAGGGACTGCGGATCCAGATGAAATGGTTGTTTTCGGCCACCGCCGAAACGGCCCAGCCACTGGTGTGCCAGTCGATCTTACCGATGGGTGTGGCGGTGCAGATGCGCGGAATCACACGGTCGGACAGATGCGCCCGCAGGTAGTTGCCCACCGCCACACCTTTTGAAATCGGGGCCCAGTAAACGGTGTTGCCGTGGATGGGGCTGCAGGGAATGTAAATGTAATGCAGTTCAGCACCCGCCCCGCGCAGCAAGCTGAAGAGTCTGACCAGCTCAGGCCCTTGGTCGTTGCAGTTGTTCAAAAAGGGTGTCTGGACGTACACCGCGATGCCGCTTTTGACCAGAGCGGAGATGATCATCAGGCTCTGGGGGGAGATTTCATCAGGATGGATGAAATGGGTTGCCACCTCCATGCGTTTGCCACGCCTTTGAAGGGCCAGATTTTTGGCTTTCAAGTAATTGAGCAGTTCGGCGTCGTCGCAGAGGAACAGATGGGGGTAATAGGCGATGGAACGGGTGGCCAGGCGCAAGGTCTGGACATGGTCGACCGCTGTCAGACCATCGATGGCGCAGTCCATGTTGGCCCGGTTCATGAAGGGGTCCCCGCCGGTGATTACCACCTCTTTGATGGCCGGCGAGTTTCTAACATGCGCGACCGCTTTTTCGACATCCTGTAGCGCTGGATTGGTTTCGTTGCGGGACTCCTTGTGCTTGCGGAAGCAAAAGCGGCAATAGACCGGACAGGTCATGTTGAGCAGGAAAATGACCCGGTTGCAATACATCTGCTCCAGCAGCCCCTGGTGAAACTGACCGATCCAAGTGTTGGTGTGGCCGGCATCATCCAACTCCTGGATAAACGGCAAGTACTGGTAGGCCACATTGCCGGAGAGGCGCATCTGTCGAATGGTGTGCATGGACAATCGAACCGGGTAAGTGTCGATCACCTTCTGCATCTCGGCCCGGTCGGCCTCCGGCACGCGAATATTGACCGCCTTTTCAAGCCCCTCGACCGATCTTATGGAAACGAACCGATCACCGGGAAGGACCACTTCCATGATCGCCATGAGCATCAGGTGGGGCAGTTCAATTCCGTTGACGGCGATGGTTTCGACGCCGTGGGCGCCGCCCAGCAAGGTCAGCAGCTCCTTGAAAAAACCCTCGGGATCGCCCGGGTAACCGCAGGCGTCCAGCAGCCGTAAAAATTTGGCCGGCCCGTCAGCGGTGCCGACAATCCCGTAAAAGGCCGGACCGACCAACGCCTGAACCCCAAAATGATCCAGGAAGTGGACCAGGGTGGCAACCAGTTGGGAGAGCTCCGCCTGGTTGGTTTCACCCGTATGGTGATAGTGGATACTCAGTAAACCGTCCCTTGGTGCCATTGCCCCTCTCCTTTTTTCCATCGACCATCAGGCCCAGCCCCGGTCAGCCACGATTGGGGTGCGTCGGCAGCCCCCGGCGCGATCCGGCCTAGAAGCCCGCCCAAGGCCACTGAATCTAAATTAGTAATTGACATGGGCCCCAATAGCTGCCAGATACACTATAATAGTATTTTAAATCCTATTTTAGTACATAGTAGACGATCCCCAAAGGCCATGTCAAAAGGAAAATACTATTTTTCAAAGTCCTTGGAAAAAGGGTTGAAAGTGTTGTTTCTGTTCAACGGGGAGACCCCCGTCTTGACCCAAAGTGAAATTGCCAGGAAGCTCGGCCTGAACATGACGTCGACCTACCGTTACATCAACACGCTCGAAGAGTTGGGCGTTCTTGAAAAAGACGCGGTCTCCAAACAGATCCGGCCGTCCCTGCTGTGCGGGCTCCTTTGCAGCAATTTGATGCGCGCCACCGACCATTTGAGGATGATCCAAGAGTATGCGGACCGGATCCACCGTGAGAACAACATCAGCATCGATGTCGCCTATGTGGTGGATGATGCCCTGATGCGCATTTACCATCGAGCGGCGCAAGAGACCCTGATCTACCGGCTGCCGGACCATTCCAAAAATTGTTTGCACAACACCGCCCTGGGCAAGGCCTATCTGGCCAGCCTACCCGACGATCTGCTGGCTGAAACAATCGACCGACTGGATTTTACCATCAAAACCAATAAAACAATTGCCGACAAAGCAGCGCTTTTGAAGGCGCTGCAAAAG
>JAWOIA010000206.1:0-4571 GCA_046484885.1 Desulfosarcina sp.
GAATCCGTCAGGATGCGGTTGATTTCTTCGGGCATCGTACGATCAAAACTGCGCAATCCGGCTTCGACATGAACCAATTTAATGCCGAGTTTTGCAGATGAACCCCCTTTGCCGGAAACGCCCGCGGTGAAGCGGTACCGGCAAAATCAGATCGATATCCGCCTCTGGCCAAAAGCGCCGGTAGGCCGCGGCCAGGACCACGCCGAGCGGATGCGCCAAATGGATCCTGCCGTTGTATTTGAAAGCATGGACCAGCGCCATCATCATCGGCGTGTAGACGGCCGCCGCCCGGGCCCTGCGGAAATGCCGCGGTCCCTTCAGACACTCGCCGCACACATGGTCATCCCCCTCGCGACTCTTGAACGGCATGCCGCAAACCGTGCAAAGCGGCGATTCAACCGGCACGAAGCCGTTCAGGCAGTGTCGGCAGACGACGGATGTCAGGAAGCAGGCTCCGGCCAAAGCAGCGCCGGCGCCGTTTCCGGCCGATCCAGGGTACCCCGGCTCGTCGCGGTTCGACCTCAAAAAAGCACGGCACGCAGCGCAGCGAACCGGCAGAAAGGCATCTGCGAGGGCCCGCAAGAAACGCGGCAGAACTTTCTGCAAGGCGACGTGGAGCGCCGGTACGCCGGCGGCGGCACCGGCAGCCGGGTCTTTCTCTTTTCGGCTGACGGGAACCGGGATCAACGGCATCAGCGCGCCATGCGCCGGACGATTTCCCCGGCGAACTCAGAGCACTTGACCTCGCGCGCGCCATCGATCTGGCGGGCCAGATCGTAGGTGACGACACCGGCCTGAACGGTCTGCCGTAAGGCTGTCCGGATTTTTTCGGCCGCCTCCCGCCAACCGATGTGGTCGAACAGCATGGCTCCGGAAAGAATCAGCGAACTGGGGTTGACCTTGTCCTGTCCGGCGTACTTGGGTGCCGTTCCGTGGGTGGCCTCGAAAACGGCGCACTCGTCGCCGATGTTGGCGCCGGGCGCCATGCCCAGACCCCCGACCTGGGCTGCGAGCGCATCCGAAATATAGTCCCCATTGAGATTGGGAGTAGCGATCACGTGAAATTCATCCGGCCTCAGCAACACCTGCTGAAACAGCATGTCCGCGATCCGGTCCTTGACGACGACCTTTGCCGCGGGCCTTTTGCCATCGTATTTTTCGTAGAGGTCGGCTTCGGTGATGGTGTCGTCGGCGAATCTCTCCGCGGCGACCTGGTATCCCCATTTGCTGAAAGCCCCCTCGGTAAACTTCATGATGTTGCCCTTGTGCATCAGGGTAACGCTGGGCAGCCGGTGTTCGACGGCGTAGGCGATGGCACGCGCGACCAGGCGCTTGGTGTTCTTTTCGCTGATCGGCTTGATCCCGATCCCGGGTTTATCCGGCAGGCGGACACCCATTTTTTCTTCCAAAAAGGCCTTGACCGCCTCGGCCTCGCGGCTGCCCGATTCCCATTCGATTCCCACGTACAGGTCTTCGGTGTTCTCCCGGAAAACCACCATATCGATATTTTCGGGATGCTTCATGGGGCTCGGCACGGAGGCGATGTATTTCACCGGACGCACACAGGCATAGAGATCGAGCTGCTTGCGAATCGCCACATTCAGGCTGCGGATGCCCTTGCCCACCGGCGTGGTCAGGGGCCCCTTGATGGCCACCATGTACCGCTTGATGGTCGACAGGGTTTCCTCGGGCAACCATTCGCCGGTTTCTTGCTGCGCTTTTTCACCGGCCAGGACCTCCTGCCAGTCGATGACGCGTGCGCCATCGTAAGCCTGGGTCACCGCGGCGTCGAGCACCATGCGGGTGGCATGCCAGATGTCCGGACCGATACCGTCGCCCTGAATGAAGGGAATAACCGGGCGGTCCGGCACGATCAATGTTCCGTCGCTCGATTTGGTGATGCGTGATTCCTGGTTCATTGAACTCACCCTTTCTGATCTGATGATGGCGCCGCCCGCCGCTGCACTCCAACCACCGGTTTCGCACGGCCGCCGCGCTGGCGGTAAGCCTCGTACATCGCCACCGCCGCCGCCACCGAGGCGTTCAGCGTCTCCACCGGTCCCCGCTGCGGAATGGACAGCAACAGATCGCAGCTCTGCTTCACCAACGGCCGGATGCCCTTTTCCTCTCCACCGATAACAATTGCCAGCGGGCCTGTCAAATCGATGTCGAAAACCGAATGGTCGGCGCCGCGGTCCATTCCGTACACCCACCAGCCGTGGTCCTGCAACGTCCGTATGGTCGCCGACAGGTTGGTCACCTGCACGAGGCGCACGTGTTCCAGCGCACCGGCCGAGGCTTTCGAAACCGCCGGCGCTCACCTACCAGGTCGCGGCCGCTCGCCACTACCACTGGGTCGACAGCGGCAAGGCACGCGACGAGCTCGGTTATGCGGTCCGGCCGCTGATCAATACCTACCGCGCCACCCTCCAATGGCTCCAGGAGCACAGGTTGGTCAAGTGACCCAACCCCGGCCCAATGATGCTTGGCAGAGGGAGGCATTACTTACGACACTGGTTCCCGGACCAAGATGATGCTCTAATGAAATCAACAGCTTGTGGAGAGAGGGGAATGAACAAAAAGGTAGCCATCCGTCGCGAGGACAAGAACGTCTGGGAACGCCGCGTTCCGCTGGTGCCGGCGCACGTGGCCCAGTTGCAGCAGGAGCATGAGCTCGTCTTCTGTGTTCAGCCCTCGGAGATCCGCGCCTTTCCCGACGCGGCCTATCAAGATGCCGGCGCCGAGATTCGTGAGGACCTGTCCGATTGTCCGGTCATGTTGGCGGTCAAAGAGATCCCCGCCGACTGTTTTCAGCCCCACAGCACCTATATCTTTTTTGCCCATGTGATCAAGGGGCAAAAGTACAACATGCCCATGCTGCGCAGCTTGCTCAACTGCCGCTGCACTCTGATCGACTATGAGCGGATCACCGACGATCGCAACCGCCGGCTGATCTTTTTCGGCCGGCATGCCGGCATGGCCGGGATGATCGATTCTCTGTGCGCCCTCGGGCAACGGTTGGAATGGGAAGGGATCCCGACGCCGTTCAGCCAGATCAAACCCGCCTACACCTATGGCGACTCGGACTCGGCCAAGGAGACCATCCGGGCCGTTGGGGAGCAGATCACAACCATCGGATTACCTCACCAGCTGACCCCCTTTGTCTGCGGTTTTGCCGGCTATGGAAACGTCGGACTCGGTGCGATCGAGATCTATGACCAACTGCCGATCATCGAGATCACGCCCGAGGAGTTGCTCTCGCTGCAGGCAGAGGATGTCGGCCCGCACCAGCTGGCCAAGGTCGTCTTTAAAGAGGTCCACACGGTGAAACCGCGTAACCCCCAGCAGCCCTTTGACCTACAACGCTTTTTTGCCCATCCCGAAGCCTATCAATCCCAGTTCGATCAATACCTACCCCATCTGAGCATGCTGATCAACGCCATCTACTGGAAACCGACCAGCCCCCGCCTGGTGACCAAGGCCTCCCTACGCCGGCTATACGGTGGCGAGCAGCAACCCCGATTGCGGGTCATCGGCGACATCAGCTGCGACGTTGAAGGCGGCATCGAGGCCACTGTCCGTGCGACCGAGCCGGATGACCCCGTCTATGTATACGAGCCGCTGACCGGCGCAGCGCCGGCCGGGATCGCCGGCCGCGGGCCGGTGATCATGGCCGTGGACAACCTCCCGTGCGAGCTGCCGGCCGAATCCTCGACCGATTTCAGCACCGCGCTGCTGCCCTACATCCGGCCGATCGTCACGGCCGACTATACCGTTCCCTTTGACGCCTGTGCCTTGCCACCCGAGATCAAGCGGGCGGTCATCGTCTACCAGGGGGAACTGACCCCCGACTATCGCTACCTCGAGCAGTTTCTTTAGCATCCGGTTAGCTCACCCTGGCGGTGCGCCGACCCCAGTTGGTCAGGAGAACACACCATGCACCAAGTACTGATTCTCGGAGCCGGCCTGGTCGCCGGCCCCATGGTCCGCTATCTGCTGGAACAGCCCGATTTCCAGGTCACGGTTGCCAGCCGGACGGTCAGCAAAGCCCGCGCCCTGGTGGGCGACCACCCACAAGGGCGAGCCCTGGCCATTGACGTCCGGGACACCGCTGCACTGAGTCGGATGGTGCAAGAGCACGACCTGGTCGTCAGCTTGCTGCCCTACATTTACCACCTCGAGGTCGCCAGGCACTGTCTGGAGCACGGGAAGCACCTCGTGACCACTTCGTACGTCAAACCCGAGATGCAGGCGCTCGACCCGGCCGTCAAGCGAGCCGGCCTCACCTTTCTCAACGAAATCGGCCTCGATCCGGGCATCGACCACATGTCGGCCAAGCGGGTGATCGATGACATCCAGGCCCGCGGCGGTCAGGTGACCAGCTTTATCTCCTACTGCGGTGGTCTGCCGGCCCCCGATGCCAATACCAACCCGCTCGGATACAAATTCTCGTGGAGCCCGCGCGGCGTGGTGATGGCGGGCAAGAACCCGGCCCACTTTCTCTGGGATGGCGACGAGGTCTCGATCCCCGGCGAGGAGCTTTTTGACCACCATTGGCCCGTCGAGGTCGA
>JAWOIA010000063.1:0-3945 GCA_046484885.1 Desulfosarcina sp.
TTGTTGAATCCCTTAAGGATGAGGCCCAATCGGAAGCTTCAGCCTTCATCAATGAGATCATGGAGGAAGCCCGCCAGACTGCCAATAAGGCCTGGTCCAGGACACCGGCCTTTCACGCCGGCAACAGGGGTTCGAATCCCCTTGGGGACGCCACGTTTACCCGCGTCAAGGGCAGACAAAGACCCTTTGTTTCTAATATTCTTTCCCAAGCCGGACCGGGCAACCACAAGGGATTGTCATAACGAAAATGATTTCATGGCACCGTAGGGGTGCCCCTTGTGGGTACCCGAAATATGGACCCCATCCAAACAACGGGTTAAATACAAACAACCGGGCAACCAAAAGGGATTGTCATAACGAAAATGATTTCATGGCACCGTAGGGGTACCCCTTGTGGGTACCCGAAATGTGGGGCCACCAGCAATGATGGGGGAACCATCAACAACCTGGCAACCACAAGGGATTGCCCCTACAGTGGGTATCCGAAATGTGGGACATCCGCCGACGGTGGGTGATGCAATGGGGGCATTTAAATCATTGACCACCAATGAATATATTCGAAATGTAAAAAATAACGGTTGGCCGCCATTTCCGGGGAAATTATGGCAACGCAATTATTATGAACACATTGTCCGTAATGAAAAATCCTATCACCAAATAGCGGAATATATCCAAACAAATCCTTTAAAATGGCAGGATGATCGATATTATGCCTAAATCAAAAGATCTCCTTTACCTGATTTCTATACAGGAGCACAATCTGCTGTGTTTGGGCTGGATTTAATTACAAGGGATGCAAACAGATACCGAACATATTTCCCGACAGTCAAACTGATTTGTCCTTAAAAACGCATCATCGTACACAAGCCACAGTATAGACAATGCCCTATATAAACATGCCAGGCTACATAAAATTTATCCGGATAAAAAGGAATTCATGTTCGTTAATCAGGCGATGCTGTATCCGCATATCCTTTTAGCTGTTCGCGTACCGCCGAGGTGAACTCCTCCGGCGGCATCGGTTTATTGATGTAGAAACCCTGGAACTGGTCACACGAATAGGTTCTAAGAAGATCGGCCTGTTCTTTCGACTCCACGCCTTCTGCGATCACCGTGAAACCCAGGCTTTTGCCCAGTTCAATGAGGGCCGTAGTCAAACTTTTGATTTCGGCGTTGGGAATCATATTTTGAATAAACGAGCCGTCGATTTTGAGGGTGTCAAGCGGAAACTCCTTTAATTTGGACAGCGATGAGTAACCGGTACCGAAATCATCTATCGCGACCCGCACCCCCATCTGTTTCAAATCCTTGAGAATCCGGATCGTCCAATCCATGTCATGCATGAGAATAGCCTCGGTGATTTCCAATTCGAGCAGCTCGGGTGCCATTCCGCTTTCCTGCAGCGCGTCCCTGACGTCCTTCAAGAAATCTTCATCAAAGAACTGCCGCTTGGAAATGTTCACGGCCATGCTCAATTTGGGAAATCCTTGGTTTTGCCATGCGAGGTTCTGACGGCAAGCGGTTTTAAAAACCCAGCGCCCGATGGGAACGATGAGCCCGTTTTCTTCTGCCAGGGGTATGAATTGCATAGGCGGAATCAACCCGAGATCGGGATGCTGCCAGCGCAGCAGCGCCTCTATGCCGGTAATGCGGTCGGTGGTCATGTCCTGCTTGCTCTGGTAAAAAAGGCGAAATTCATTGTTCTCCAGCGCCTTGCGCAGGCTCGATTCCAGGGTGAGGCGCTCCAGCGAGTCAGTGTTCAGTTTTTCGGAGTAGAACCGGAAGCTGTTTTTCCCTCCCTCTTTTGCGTGGTACATTGCGGTATCGGCGCTTTTCATAAGTGTTTGCTCATCTTCACCATCGGCCGGAAACATGGCAATACCGATACTTATCGTGATGTGAAACTCCTGCTCGGCGAGTGTAAAGGGCCTTGCGACTGCTGCCAGGATTTTTCCGGCAACCGTTGTCACCTGGGTTTCCTCAGTAATCTCGGGGAGCAGCATTATAAACTCGTCGCCTCCCAGCCGCGCGACGATATCGCTTTCCCGCAGAGACTCCCCGATTCGTCTGCCCATCTTCTTGAGTAACTCGTCGCCTGCATCGTGGCCAAGCGAGTCGTTGATTGCTTTGAATCGGTCAAGGTCGAGAAACATCAACGCCAGCCGTTTTTCATAACGGCGTGCGAGCTGCATTTGATGGTAAAGAAGCCGGCTGAACAGCGCTCGGTTCGGCAGACCTGTGAGATTGTCGTGATAGGCGAGATATTCGACGTTCCGTGCGTGTTCGGCCCGTTCTTCCATGACGCGCGTGCGCGACTTCTGGAGCTGCCAGCTCAACCGGCCGAGCAGGGCTGCGATAGCGACCACCAGTATACTGGCCATGCCGGCGCGCCATATGTAGCTGCGCTCGATCCGGTCGGCGGGGGCAAGTTGTTCCGCTTCGGAAAGACCAACGACGATTGCCAGTGGGAATTCGTAAAGCTTTCTGGCGATGGTGTAGCGTCGCGTGTCGGGTGGGCAAGCTGCCGCTCGGAGCCCTGGTGATCGAGACGGACGGGGTCGCCGTCAGCGTCGATCTCTCGACCGCGCAGACCATCGGCGACCTGGGCGCCCTGATCCGGACCGCCGTGCCCGATCTGGACCTGGTGATCGCGGGCGACGTCCTCTCCCTGGTCAGCGGCACCAGCACCCCCTTCACCGTCCGCAGCGCCGACGGCGGCAGCACAGCCGCCGACCTGGGCCTGGCCGGGACCGGCACCCCGGCCCGCCTCTTCGGCATGCTGTCGTCCCTCCGGGACGCGCTGCTGGCGAACGACGAGCCGGGGATCCGCACCGCCCTGGCCGAGCTGGAGGCCGTCGAGGGGATCGTCAACGAGCGACTCGTCCAGGTCGGGGGCCGGCAGCAGACCCTGGACTGGGCCGACGGCGTGCTGCGGGAGCGGGACGAGCGGCTGCGCGCGGCCCTCTCGCGCGAGCGGGACGTGGACATCACCCGGCTGGCGACCGACCTGAGCCGGGCCGAGGCGGCCTACCAGGCCAGTCTCCTGGTGGCCAGCCGGCTTTACCAGACCAACCTGATGCAGTATCTGCGGTGAGGTGGGCCGGCGGGGGCGCCGGCCGGAAGAGGGAGATTCTTGAATTTGTCGGCCTGGCGGCGTTCAAAGACCGTTTTGCCGGTCAACTTTCGGGCGGCATGAAGCAAAAACTGGGCCTGGCTTCGGCTCTCGTCACCCGTCCGCGTGTTTTGCTGCTCGACGAACCGACAACAGGCGTAGACCCGGTCACGAGGCAGGATTTTTGGCAGTTGATTATTAAGTTGGTCAGCACGCCCCCCATGTCCGAAGGAAAAGGGGGGAGCCGGAGGGGGGTCTCTGTTCTCATCTCCACACCCTACATGGATGAAGCGGCGCGCTGCCACCGGGTCGGGTTTATGCGTCAGGGCCGGTTGGTGGCTGAGGGAACGCCGGGAGAACTGCGGGCTTTGCTTGACGGTCAGATTCTTGAGTTGCGCGCCAGCCCTTTGGCGGAAATCCGTCGAATGGCGGGCCAGGTTACGGGGGTGGAGGATGTCCAGGCGTTTGGCGACCGGCTGCACCTGCGAATTGAGCGCGGAGGGGCTGAAGGCGTCGTCAAAAGTCTCTCGGAGCGTATCCAGGCGGCGGGTGGAACGCTCGAGTCCCTGCATCCAGTTGCGGCAACGCTGGAAGATGTCTTCATCATGCTCAGCGCAGACGAATCTGCCTGATTTGCAATGAAAAATATCGGACAAAAATGGTAAAGTATAGAAAGGCATTCTCTCAATCTTACAGGTGAAACCATGAAAACTTCCATTCTTTTTGCCCTGATAGTATTGTTGTTGTCCAGCCTGGCTTGCAGTGCTGCGACTTCAAGCCGGGTGATGTACAGCCTTATAAAGCCATAAGAGAGATCAACCTGCCTGTTCTGG
>JAWOIA010000101.1:0-22246 GCA_046484885.1 Desulfosarcina sp.
AGGGGGACGCGAGGCGACGTCCTACGAGAACGGCGCATGGCACCTGCGCTGGGTCGGGCTCGAGTTCGCGGCCCACGCCGCCGCCACCGGGTTAGCCTACCGGGCGTGGCTGCACCTCCACCATCCACCCGCGGCGCTGCCGCCGCCATGACGACGGCGACCCAGCACCCCGGCGGCCGAGACCGCCCATCGCGATCGGTGGCGCGTGTCAGCGCCCGCGCTCTGACGCTCGCCCTCGCCTTCGCCCTGCTCGCCGGCGCCGTGCACGCGCACGCCACGCTGGTCTTCGGCGTCGTGCGCGTCGCGCCGGACCCGCCCGCCCCCGGAGAAGCCTTCACGCTGACGCTGACGCTGGAAGACCCGAGCCTCACGCCCGTCGAGGACGCCATCGTCTTCGTCGAGCTGCGCCCGATGCCCGCGGTCGACGCGCCGCTACCAGACGCTTCGACCGAGGCGCCCGACCTGCCGCCGCCACTGCGCTCGGAGCGGCTGATCGAGGTCGCGCCTGCGGTGTACCAGACCGAGATCTCGCTGCCCGACGGCGCCAGCTACCACCTGCTCGTGCGCGACCAGACGTTCCAGTGGGAGGAGGCGAACGCGTCCGTGGTCCTCTCGCTGCTCGGCCGCCCGGTCGGCGACCTGCCGTTCATCCTGCCGCCGACGCAGGTCGCGCCCCGGAGCCTGTGGACCTGGATCGTGTGGCTCGTCGGGCTGCCGCTGCTGGCGGGCGTGGTGGTCACGCTGCTGGTGCTGCGCAGTCAGCCGCCCGCTGCGAAGAGGACCGAGGACGGCGCTTGAGCCCCTTCGATGCCCTCTCGGGAACGCTCGTCAACACCCTCACCGTGCTGCTCGGATCCGGCCTCGGCCTGGTCCTGCGCGGCCGCCTGCCGAGCCGCATCGGCGCGGTGCTGCTGCAGGCGATCGGCTTGGTCACGCTGGTGATCGGCATCAACGCCGCCGCCGACCTCGGCCGGGTCGCCGCGCCACCCGGCGTGGTGCTCGGGCTGGTGGCGCTGGCCGCGGGTGCGGCGCTGGGCGAGGCCTGGCGCCTCGGCGACCGCCTGGAGGGCCTGGGCGACGCGCTGAAGCGCCGCGTGCGCGGACAGGGCAGGTTCACCGAGGGCTTCGTGGCCGCCTCGCTGCTGTTCTGCGTCGGCCCGATGACGCTCGTCGGCAGCCTGCAGAACGGCCTGGTGGGCGACGCCTCGCTGCTGCTGCTCAAGGCGACGCTCGACGGCATCTCGTCGATCGCGCTGGCGGGGACGTTCGGCTTCGGGGTGCTCGCTTCGGCGCTCGTCGTCCTGCTCTTCCAGGGCGGCATCGCGCTGAGCGCCAGCGCCGTCGCCAGCTGGCTGCCAGACCCGGCGCTGGACCCGCGCGTGCTGCTGGTCAACGGCGTCGGCGGCCTGATGATCGTCGGCCTCGGCATCACCCTCCTCGAGCTGCGCCGCATCTCGGTCGCCAGCATGCTCCCGGCGCTCCCGCTGGTCGTGCTGCTCTACGAGATCGTGCGAAGGCTCGGTTGACGGCGCGGTAGGCTCGCTCCGTGCCTCACCTCGACGACGAGCAGTTGCTGGCCCTGACGCGGCTCGCCCGGCTCGACCTGACGGCCGGCGAGCGCGAGGCGCTGCGCCACGACCTCGAGCGGATCCTGGATTACGTGGACCGGCTGGCCGCGTTCGACGATCCTCTCGCCCAGCCGCTCCGCCATCCGAACCTGGGCGCCGGTGCCGAGCCCACGGGCCTGCGAAGCGACGTCACGCGGACCGGGCTGCCGCGGTCCGCGCTACAGGCGCTGGCGCCCGCCTGGCGCGACGACCGGGTCGAGGTGCCGCGCACCGTGGAGCAGGACGGCTGAAGCCCGGCCTCAGCGCAGGCGGTCGCGCCCCAGGTAGGGACGCAGCACGGCGGGCACCTCGACCTCGCCGTCCTCCGTCTGATGCGTCTCCAACAGCGCCGCGATCGTGCGCGGGAAGGCGAGCGCCGAGCCGTTGAGGGTGTGAACCAGGCGCGTCTTGCCCTGCCCCTGCGCGCCGCCCGGACGGCAGCGCGTCTCTAGGCGCGCGGCCTGGAACGACTCCATGTTCGACACGGAGGAGACCTCCAGCCAGCGCCCCTGACCCGGGCTCCAGACCTCCAGGTCGTACTTCTTCGCCTGGGTGAAGCCCATGTCGCCGCTGCACATCAGGAGCCGCCGGTACGCGAGCCCGAGGTCGACGAGCATGCGCTCCGCGATGGCGGTCATCGCCTCCAGCGCGTCGTAGCTCTCCTCGGGGAGGGCGATCACCACCATCTCGACCTTGTCGATCGTCCACTGCCCCCGGCTTGCCCCTGAAATACCGAGATGTCGACGCATACGTTCAAGAGCGGTACTATCGGAACAAGGAGGAGGTAGTGCTGGGAAATTACCCGAGAGGTCTGTTAATCGGGTGCTAAGCTGGATGGGGCACTTAGTGGTAAAACAGAGCATTAACTTCTGAAAAAGTTGTACAGGAGTTGTACAAAATTCCCAAAAATAAAAACAGGGGTTACGATCAACGTCGTAACCCCCTGTTTTTTTTGGTGCCGAGGGACAGAATCGAACTGCCGACACGGGGATTTTCAGTCCCCTGCTCTACCGACTGAGCTACCTCGGCAAGACACCCTGAAAAGGCGGGCCACCCTTTCAGAAAGCCCGCTTATAAACCCTTTTCAAAAAACAAGTCAAGAATTTTTATTGGCCCGATGCGGTTGCGGTCACCGGCTGGCAGAGCGCCGGGGCGGTCGGCGCCGGATAGTCCTTCAGTAATGGGTGTCGGCATAGTCGACCCATCCGCCGGCGGCGATCAGCTCGGCGTCGAAGGCGGAGATCGAGAAGGGCAGGGGCGTTTGGCGGCCGTCGGCGCAAAAGGTGATGGTCCGGGCCTCTACGCCGGTTTTGACGACCGTTTCCCGACCGGCAAACGTGGCGAACAGCTGTGCGATGGTTTCAGCCGGCAGTTCCAACGCCAGCATGCCGCAGTTGAACATGTTCTGGCGGAAGATCCGGGCGAAGCTTTGGGCCACCACCAGGTGGATGCCGTTGGCCTCCAATGCCCAGGGGGCGTGCTCCCGGGAGCTGCCGCAGCCGAAGTTGGCCCGAGTGACGATTACGCTTTTGCCGACGATGTCGGCTCGGGAGTCGAACCCTTCCAGCTCCAGGTCCTCGAGCAGGTATGGTTTGAGGGCCTCGCGGCTGATTTCCGTGAGATATTTGGCCGGGATGATTTCATCGGTGTTGATGTCCGAGCGGTCGAGAAAAAGGGCCGTGCCGTTGAATGATTTCATGGGCCTCCTTGCGCGATGCTAACCCTTGAACAGCGGGGCGTTGGCGATGCTGCCGGTGATGGCCGTGGCCGCTGCTGTGGCCGGGCTCACCAGGTGAACCATGCCGCCCTTGCCCATGCGGCCGTTAAAGTTGCGGTTGGTGGTGGCGGCGCACACCTCGCCTGCGGCCAGCACCCCGGTGCTCATGCCCAGGCAGGCACCGCAGGTGGGGTTGGTGACACAACACCCCGCATCCAAAAAGGTTCTAATCAGTCCCTCTTCCAATGCCTGGCGGTACACCTGGGGTGTGGCCGGGCAGACGATGGTCCGCACCGCGGGGCTGATCTTCTTGCCTTCCAGCACCCGGGCGGCGATGCGCAGGTCGCTGATGCGACCGTTGGTGCAGGACCCGATGAAGACCTGATCCACCGGCGTGCCGGCCATTTGCGATACCGGCTTGACGTTGTCCGGCCGAAAACCGAAAGTGACCATGGGGGTCAGGTCAGAGACATCATGCTCGATGGTGTCGACGTAAACGGCGTCGGGGTCGGGCAGGTAGCGGGCATAGGCTGCCAGGGCCGTTTGCGGCTGGCCGTATTCACCCTTGATAAAGGGCCACAGGTAATCCACGGTGACCCGGTCCGGTGCGCAGACGCCGCAGGTGCCGCCGGCTTCGACGGCCATGTTGCACAGCGTCATGCGCGGCTCCATGTCCATGGCCGCCACCACGGGGCCGTCGAACTCGATCACTTTGTTGGTGGCTCCGTCGACACCGATGCGGCCGATGACCGACAGGATGACGTCCTTGGCAAAGACTCCCTCGCGCAGACTGCCGGTGATGGTGATGCGCATCGTTTCCGGGCTCCGGAAGGCGCACACGCCTTTGAGGATGCCCACCTCCAGGTCTGTGGTGCCCACGCCGGCGGCAAAGGCGCCGAAAGCCCCGTGGGTGCAGGTGTGCGAATCCCCCATAATCACCGTGTAGCCGGGTCGGACGAACCCTTTTTCGGGGAAGAGGGCGTGGCAGACGCCGTTGGCGCCGATATCGAAAAAATCGGCAATGGCATGGCGCCGGGCCCAGTCGCGCAGGATTTTGCCCTGCAGGGCCGTCTTGGAGTCCTTGGCCGGAGATACGTGGTCGATGACCACCTTGATGCGCTGCGGATCGAACACGCGGTCCTTGCCCCGCCGCTGCAGATCGACGATGGCCGGCGGGGTCGTGATCTCATGGCAAAAGACGGCATCCAGGCGGATGACGTGAATATCGGCATCCGGTGCGTCGAGACGGTGATCGTCGAAAATTTTCTGTGCGATGGTTCTTCCCATGGTTTCTCCGATGCTGACCCTGATTGTCCGCGACGCCTAATCCGTGTCGGTTTTCAACACGGCCAGAAAGGCGGACTGGGGCAGCATCACCTGGCCCACCATTTTCATGCGCTTCTTGCCTTTTTTCTGCTTCTCCAACAGCTTGCGTTTGCGGGTGATATCTCCACCGTAGCATTTGGCGGTGACGTCCTTGCGAAACGCCGAAACGGTGGAACGGGAGATGACCTTGCCGCCGATGGCCCCCTGGATGGCGATTTTGAACATCTGGCGGGGAATCTCCTCCTTGAGTTTGTCACAGGCGATGCGGGCCCGGTTGACGGCATTGTCGCGGTGAATGAGCATGGAAAGGGCGTCCACCCGCTCAGCGTTGATCAAAAAGTCAAGCTTCACCAGGTCGGTGCGGCGGTATTCGATCAGTTCGTAGTCAAAGGATCCGTAGCCCTGGGTGATGGATTTGAGCTTGTCGTAGAAATCAAAGATCACTTCCGCCAGAGGCAGCTCGAAGGTCATCTCCAGGCGTTCGCTGGTCAGGTACTGGTAGTTTTTGTTGATGCCCCGGCGCTCCATGCACAATTTCATCACCCCGCCCATGTAGCGGTCCGGGGTGATGATGGCCGCCTTGATGTATGGTTCCAAGGCGTACGCGATCAGGGTTGGATCCGGGTAGAGGGCCGGGTTGTCGATGACCCGCTCTTCAGCGTCGTTCATTATCAGGCGATAGCGAACCGACGGGGCGGTCAGGATCAGGGAGAGATCATACTCGCGCTCCAGGCGTTCCTGAACCACCTCCAGATGCAGCAGGCCCAGAAAACCGCAGCGAAATCCAAACCCCAGGGCGGCGCTGCTGTCTTTTTCATAGACCAGCGAAGCGTCGTTGAGTTTGAGTTTTTCAATGGCTACGGCCAGCTCCTCGTAGGCGTCCGAGGCCACCGGGTAGATGGAGGAGAAGACCACCGGCTTGGCTTCTTTAAAACCGGGCAGCGGCTTATCGCAGGGCCGGCGGTGATTGGTGACCGTGTCGCCGCAGCGGGTGTCGCTCACGGTCTTGATGCCGGCGATCATGTAACCGACCTGGCCGGCCTCGAGCATGTTTTGCGGAACCCGCACAATCTGAAAGACGCCTACCTCCTCGACTTTGTAGGTGGCGTCATTGGACATGAACCGGATGCGGTCGCCGGCTTGCAGGCTTCCTTCCCTGATGCGCAAATGGACAATTGTGCCTCTGAAGGGGTCGTAATGGGAATCGAAGATCAGCGCCTGTAGCGGCGCCTCGGCGTCGCCCTGGGGTGGTGGCAGTTTCCCAACCACCGCTTCCATGATCGCATCGATACCCAAACCCTCCTTGGCCGATGTCAGGATGGCCGATTCCGGATCCAGGCCCAGATCCTCTTCAATCTGGTTTTTGACCCGCTCGATGTCCGCTGACGGCAGGTCGATCTTGTTGATCACCGGGATAATTTCCAGGTTGTTTTCCATGGCCAGGTAGAGATTGGCCAGGGTTTGGGCTTCGACGCCCTGGCTGGCGTCGATAAGCAGCAGGGCGCCCTCGCAGGCGGCCAGGGCCCGGGAGACTTCGTAGGTGAAATCCACGTGTCCCGGCGTGTCAATGAGATTCAAATGGTAAGTCCGGCCATCCTTGGCCTGGTAGGGCAGGCATACGGTCTGGCTTTTGATGGTGATGCCGCGCTCCCGTTCGATATCCATGCTGTCCAGAATCTGATCCTTGAAATCGCGGTCCGCGATGATTTTGCTTGACTGGATCAGGCGGTCGGAGAGGGTGGACTTGCCATGGTCGATGTGGGCGATAATGCTGAAGTTGCGAATGTTTTTCATTTTATTCCAAAATGGTTGCAACAGCAATCATTCGTCGGTTGACACCGCATGATTGGGCAGTTATAATTCGTCGTTTGAAAAATGCTATTGATATCAAATTGTTTTCAGGCATGTCAACGGGTATCCGCGAGCGGCCTATCTTCAGTAGAAAGCGATTGCGATGGCGTCACACATTCTTATCGTCGACGATGATCTCTCGATTCGTGATGCGATGCACGAGTTTATCGCGACCTCCGGATACGAGGCTTCGGTGGCTTCCAGCGCCGAGGATGCCCTGGGTGTGCTGGCTGCGGGCAGGATCGAGGTGGTTATCACCGATATTCAGCTGCCCGGCATGAACGGTTTGGCGCTGACCGACCAGATCAAGCGGACTTGGGACGCCGATGTGATCGTCATGACCGGGTACAGCACCGATTACTCCTACGAGGAGGCCATCAGCAAGGGTGCCAGCGATTTCATTTTCAAACCGGTACGCTTCGGAGAGCTGTTGCTGCGTCTCAAGCGGGTTCTCAATGAGCGGCGCCTTAGCCAGGAGCGGGTCCATATGCTGGAGGAGTTGCGAAAACTCTCCATTACCGATGGTCTCACCCAGCTATACAATTCGCGCTATTTTTACACCCAACTCAAGGGCGAAATTGAGCGCTTCAACCGCTACGGGCATCAACTGAGCCTGCTGCTGCTGGACATTGATCATTTCAAGGAATTCAACGACGCCTATGGTCATCTGGAGGGCGATAAGGTCCTGGCACGCATTGCCCGAATCATCAAGTCCTGCCTGCGTAAGATGGATTCCGCCTACCGCTACGGCGGTGAGGAGTTTACCGTTATCCTGCCGGGTACCCATGGTGAAGAAGCCCGGACCGTTGCCGAGCGGCTGCGGGTTGCCGTAGCTGCGGAGCGCTTCAGCGGCGCCAAGCATTCCGACCTGACCATCACCATCAGCATCGGGGTTGCGCAGTACCGCCAGGCAGAAAAAATCTCCACCTTTGTCCGCCGTGCCGACCAGGCCATGTACCGTTCCAAAGAGGCTGGCCGCAATCGGGTTTCCTGCATTTTTGACGATCGCCCCGCCTGATGGACGGCGGCCCAAAAAGCTTTTGATGATGATTGCCTATACCTTTCTTGAAAATCCGATCCCGATGGAGATCGCCCAACTGACCGAACTCTACCGGCAGGCCGGTTGGTGGACCGAGACGGCCGATGACCCGGCTCTGGTAACCGGCATCGTGGCCGGCAGCCACTGTTTTCTGGTAGCTCGCCAGACGGCTGTCATCATCGCCATGGGCCGCGCCATCAGTGACCGGATCAGTGACGCCTACATTCAGGATGTGACCGTGGATCGGTCATTCCGCGGCCAGGGCATCGGCTCGCGGATAATCGCCGAACTGGTGGCCCGTCTCGAGGCCGATGGTATCGGCTGGATCGGATTGATTGCGGAAAGAAAAACCGACCCTTTTTACCGACCCTTGGGTTTTTCCCCCATGGCTGACTCGGTTCCCATGCTCAAGACCGTGTGATGCAATTTACCCAGCTGACACCGCCGGATTTCGCGACCCATCGGCACTACTTCGAGAACCAGCGCTACCGATTGTGCGCCTATTCCCTCTCTTCGATCATTTGCTGGACCAACGACGAGTACAAACCGTTTGGCGCCCCGTACAAAGATGCGTTGATCGTTGCCGCCGAGTTTGAAAACCAAAAAAAAAACCGCCACCTGCTGCTGCCGGTCTCGCCGGAACGGATGGTCGGCCCCGAGGAACTGGCCCTTGTGGCCAAACTGGCCGGCCACACCCAATACTGGTTTGTTCCGGGGGAGTATGCGGATCACTTTGGTGAGGAGGCCGTTGGGTGCTTTTTTTCGGTTCAGCACCAAGGCGCCTACGACGATTACATCTACCGTGTCGAGGACCTGGCCCATCTTCCCGGCAATCGCTATTCCAAAAAGCGAAACCTCATCAACCAGTTCCAACGGGACTATGTGGACCGGGGACGGGTGGCCATCGGTCCGATCATGTCGGATAACACTTCGGAATGTATTGAATTTTTGGAAGAATGGTGCCTGGAGCGCGACTGCGATTCCGATGACCAGGTGGACCTCTCCTGTGAGAAGCAGGCGGCCATCAATGCCCTGAATCATTTCGGTGCCCTTGATCTCAAGGGCATCGTGCTGCGCGTCGACGGCAAGGTCAGCGCCTTTGGCATCTCCGCCCCCTTGACCCCGGAGATGGCGATCTTACAGTACGAAAAGGCGTTGGGCAGTATCAAGGGGCTCTATCAGTATTTCGACAACCTTTGCGCCCGCAGGCTCTTCGAGGGTTTCACCTACATCAACAAAGAGAGCGATATGGGCATCCCCGGTCTGGCCAAGGCCAAAAAGTCCTACTACCCCTTCAACATGGTCCGGTCGGTCAAACTGACTCTGAAGGCCTAGTTCCCCTCCCCAGAGAATCGGTTTCCGGACCGATGAGCGGCTCGACCCCCGTTGAGCGATTAACCGGCGATCGAACCGCCAAAACCCCACAGCGAGGTGCAGCGATGGAACTCAACGGCAAGAGAGTGCTTATTCTGGTAGAGACCTTCTACAACGAATTCGAGTTCTGGTATCCCTACTACCGGCTCAAAGAGGCCGGGGCCCAGGTGACCGTGGTCGGTTCGGGCAGTGCCGATACCTATCACAGCAAAGCCGGGCTGGCGGTCACGGTCGATACCACGGCCGATAAGGTCGCCGTGGCCGATTATGACGGGGTGGTGATTCCCGGGGGGTATGCCCCGGACCATATGCGGCGCTACCCGGCCATGGTAAGCCTGGTGAAGGGGTTCTTCGAAGCCGGCAAGCTGGTGGCGGCCATCTGTCATGCCGGCTGGGTGCTGGTGTCGGCGGAGATCGTCCGCGGGAGAACGCTCACCTCCTATTTTTCCATCAAGGATGATCTGGTCAACGCCGGCGGCAACTGGGTGGACAAGGAAGTGGTGGTAGACGCCAACCTGGTCACCAGCCGAACCCCCGATGACCTGCCCGCTTTCATGCGGGCTATTTTGGCTGTGTTGGGGCGTTGATTGCGCCACCGGCCGTGGTCTGGTCGGCCTGGCCATCCAGCCGCGGCAGGGGTGGGCGGTGATGCGGCTGCGTTCCCGCCCTCAAATGTACTGGATTTTAATTGTCAGCATCATGTCGCCGCGGGTGCCGTCGGATTTGGGCTTGCCCAGCCCCCTCAAACGCAGGACCTGGCCGTCGGCGACACCCTGGGGCACGGTGACCCGGTAAATCCGGTGCTGAAGACCCCCGGGGACCGTGACCACTTTGTGGGCCCCGACCATGGCCTCGTACTGGGTGATGGTCAGCGTGCCGTAAAGGTTGGCCTCCTCCTCTCCGCTTGCGGTTCTGACCACGTGAAACCGGTGCGAGCGCCGCTTCTCGGTTGCGTGGCGCAGCCGGTCGCTGATGCCGCTGGCCGGGATGCGGTCGAACAGTTTCAGAAAAAGGATGCCGAAGGCGAACCCGCCTATGTGTGCCCACCAGGCGATTCCGCCCGCCTGCCCGGTGCTGCCGGCCGCGTTCAACACCTGCAGGAGGAACCAGATCCCCAGAAAAAAGAAAGCCGGTATCTCCACAAACCAAGGGATGAAGACGATGGGGATCAGTGTGAGAATGCGCGATCCGGGATAGAGGATGAAATAGGCCCCCATAACGCCGGCGATGGCCCCGCTGGCCCCGATGGTAGGGATGTTGGAGTGAGCATTGAAAAGCAGGTGGGTCATGCCCGACGCCAGGCCACACAGCAGGTAGAAGAGGATGTAGCGGACCGCACCCAGCCGATCTTCCACATTGTCACCGAAAATGTACAGGGACCACATGTTTCCGATCAGGTGCAGGAAGCCGCCGTGGAGAAACATGAAGCTGAACAGGGAAAAGACCTGCTGGCCGAGTGAGAAGTAAGCCGCTACCTGAGGAACCGTGTACCGGGCCGGCACCAGCCCGTAGAAGTAAAGGAAGTAGTCTTGGGCCGGCCCCTGGGCCAGCTGCACCAGGAAAACCACCCCGTTGATGCCGATGAGGGTGTTGGTGACCACCGGAACGGTCGTGGTAGGGGCGGTGTCGCGGATGGGGATCATGGTTTTATGAATGGGAAGGTGGCGGTTTTCCGGAATTGAGCCCTTTGAGAGGGGACGGCCGCGGTTCCCGGACCAGTCCATTAATCTCAAAATGGCGCCAGCCTCCGATTCATCTCCTTTCGATACACATGCTCAGGTCCACGGCCAGGGCCGAATGGGTCAGGGCGCCGATGGAGATCAGATCCACCCCGGTTTGGGCCAGCGCTTTGAGCTGCTGGCGGGTGACGTTGCCGGATGCTTCCACCAGGACCCTTTTGTTGATTATCCGCACCGCCTGGCGGATCTGATCCAACTCCATGTTGTCCAGCATGATGACATCCACGCCGGCCTCCAGCGCTTCCTGGACCGCTTCCAGGGTGCCTGTTTCGACCTCGACTTTTACCAGATGAGAGATCGATTGGCGAACTTTCTTTACCGCTGCAGCGATGCCGCCGCATGCGGCGATGTGATTGTCCTTGATCAGGACGCCGTCGTAAAGCCCCATGCGGTGGTTGTGGGCGCCGCCGATGCGCACGGCATATTTTTCAAGCACCCGCCAGCCCGGCGTGGTTTTGCGGGTGTCTACCAGTTTAACCGTCGTTCCGGCAACCTCCCCGACCCAGCTGCGGGTTTGGGTGGCGATGCCGGACAACCGCTGCAGGAAGTTCAAGGCGGTGCGCTCGCCCGTGAGCAGGGCGCCCAGGGCCCCGTCGACCTGAATGACGGTGCTGCCCGCGGCTACCGCGTCCCCATCCCGGTAGCCGCAGGCATCCACCAGGCAGGCCGGATCTAGTGTCTGGAAGACCTTTGCGGCGACCGCTAAACCGGCGATAATCAAATCGGCCTTGGCGATGATGGTCCCCTGTCCGCGGCTCTGGGGCGCCACCAGGTGATCGGTGGTGATATCCCCGGGTCCAATGTCTTCTTTCAAGGCCAGCTGTATCAGATCGTCCGTGGTATGCATATCTTCACACCATCATGGTCTGGATTCGGGCCAGGGTCGCTTCCAGGGCGTGCTGCTTGTCGAGCATGGCGGCGTGCTTTTCCCGAACCCCGTTGACCACCGCGGCGGGCGCTTTAGCAAGAAAATCGGCGTTGCCCAATTTTCGGTTCATGCCCGTTAGCTCTTTTGACAACTTGGCGATCTCTTTTTCCAGACGGCCCTGTTCCTGGGCAAAATCGATGATGCCTTCCAGCAACACAAGCACGGTCGCCTCGTTCACCAGCACGGTGGCCGCCGCTTTGGGCCGCTCCAGGGTGGCGCTTACGGTGATCTCCGTCACTCGGGCCAGGTTGCGGATCAGGCGGCGATTGTCATCGACCAACCGGCCGGTAGCGGGCGATTGGGACTGCACCGCCACCTTCAGGGCCGTGGCGGGTGAAATGTTCATTTCGCCGCGCACGTTTCGGATTCCGGTGATGATGGCCATGAGGGTTTCCATCTGCGCCTCGGCTTCCGGGTCGTGGCCGGTCGCCATCGGTTCGGGCCAGGTCGCCCGCATGATCGACCCTTGCGTGCCGGGCAGCGAGTGCCAGATCTCTTCGGTGACAAAGGGGGCGAACGGGTGCAGCAGGATGAGCGTTTGTTTAAAGACATGCCACAGTACCGACAGGGTGGCTTGCTTTTCCTCACCCCGGTTGTCTTCATAAAGAGACGGTTTGATCGCCTCCAGGTACCAGTCGCACAGCTCGTGCCAGATGAACTGATAGATCGCGCCGGCGGCGTCGTTGAACTTGTATTCGTCCAGCGACCCTTCGACCTGTCGGGCCACGCGGTTGAGCCGGGAAAGGATCCAGCGATCCTGCAGGCAAAGGCGGCTGCCGGGGATGGCGTCGTAACCCCTTTCGAGATGCATCAGCGCAAACCGGGCGGCGTTCCACAGCTTGTTGATAAAATGGCGATAGCCTTCCACTCGTTTTTCACTCATCTTGACATCCCGGCCCTGGGCGGCGAAGGCGGCCAGGGTGAAGCGGAAGGCATCGGTGCCGTATTGCTCGATGACACTTAACGGATCGATCACATTGCCCTTGGATTTGCTCATCTTCTGTCCCTCTTCGTCGCGCACCAGGGCATGCACGTAAACGTCACGGAACGGGATCTCCTGCATGAAGTGGATCCCCATCATCATCATGCGGGCAACCCAGAAGAAGAGGATATCGAATCCGGTGACCAAAACCGAGGTAGGGTAGTAGGTCTTGAGCAGCGGGGTCTGTTCCGGCCATCCCATGGTGGAAAAGGGCCACAAGGCCGAACTGAACCACGTGTCCAGCACGTCGGTCTCCTGTACCAGATCGCTGGAACCACAGTCGGGGCAGAGATCCGGCGCCTCCATGGCCACGATCATCCTTCGGCAGCCTCGGCAGGTCCAGGCCGGTATCTGATGGCCCCACCAGATCTGGCGGGAGATGCACCAGTCGCGGATATTAACCATCCATTCGTAGTAGGTTTTGGTCCATGATTCAGGGATAATGCGGGTTTTGCCCGTCTGAACGGCGTGGATGGCTTTTTCGGCCAGGGGCTTGGTCTTGACGAACCACTGCCGGGAGAGGTTGGGTTCGACCACGGTTTTGCAGCGATAGCAGTGGCCGACGCTGTGCCGATGCGGCTCCACCCGTTCCAGCAGCCCTTGCTCCTGCAGGGCTTCCACCACGGCCTTTCGGCAGGCAAAACGGTCCATGCCGCTGAAGCGCCCGGCGGCGTCGGTCATGGTGCCGTCGTCCGCGATCACCTTGGGACCAGGCAGATTGTGGCGGCGGCCGATCTCGAAGTCGTTGGGGTCGTGAGCGGGGGTCACTTTCAGGACCCCGCTGCCTGTGGCGCGATCCACGTATTCATCCCGGACGATGGGGATGTGGCGGTTCATCAGCGGCAGGACCACCGCTTTTGCCGGCAGATCCGCGTAGCGGGCGTCATCCGGGTGAACGGCCACGGCCGAGTCGCCCAGCATGGTTTCCGGGCGGGTGGTGGCTACGGTGAGCCAACCGGATCCGTCGGCAAACGGATAGCGGATGTGAAAGAAATGGCCGTCCAGGTCTTCGTGTTCAACCTCCAGGTCAGACAGGGCCGTGTGGCAGCGGCAGCACCAGTTGATGATATAGTCCCCCTGGTAGATCAGACCCTGGTCGTAGAGTGCGACAAACACTTTCCTGACCGCCCGGGAGAGCCCTTCGTCCATGGTGAACCGTTCCCGATCCCAGTCGCAGGAGGCCCCTAACCGCTTGAGCTGGTTGATGATGGCGCTGCCGTACGCTTCGCGCCATTGCCAGACGGCCTGAATGAAAGGATCCCTTCCCAGTTGGTGCCGGTCGGTACCCTGGGCGGCCAGCTTCCTCTCCACGACGTTCTGGGTGGCAATGCCGGCATGGTCTGTGCCGGGCATCCAGAGGACGCTGTCCCCTTTGAGACGGCGGTAGCGGCACAAGATGTCTTGCATGGTGTTGTTCAGGGCATGGCCCATGTGCAGCACACCGGTGACGTTGGGCGGTGGTATGACGATGGAGTAGGGCTTGCGGGTGGTCTTCTCATCGGCGGCGAACAGTTTTTCCTGCTCCCAGTAGGTGTACCAGCGTCGTTCAACTTTTTCGGGGGAATAGCTTTTTTCCAGCGGATCGCGACTCATGGGCAACCACTCCTTGCGCAAAGCAGCCTGGCAGGCATCACCGGGCCTTAAAAAAATGGAAAAGGGGATTATGGCTAATCCCCGTTTACGGCTGTCAAATCTGGATTGCGGATGGTCGCGCGGTTAACCGAGCATCCCGTCATCATCCTCCAGCAGAGCCTTTTTGATTTTGGCGATCTCTTCTTTGACCGTCTTTTCGATGGCCTGGATCATCAGCGATTCGATCTTCTCACCATAAATCTTCTCAATGACCCGTTCAAGGGAGTCGGACAGCTGCTGTTCGGTCAGCGCGACGGTCTCCGCTGTGGCGCTCGCGGTTTCAGGCGGCGTCAATGGCGTGACTATGGATGCCTCTATCGGTTTTTCGGCCGGCGGTGGCTGCTCGACCCAGGGGTCTGCCGGTTTCGTCCCAGCTTCGGGTTCGACCGGACGGCCTTCCTGCATCGCCGCCTCGTCTTCGATGATCCTGAAACCATCGTCGGGAGTGGTGGTTTCGGCCGTGTTTAGGGCTGTCTCAAAATTGAAATCACTCTCCGGGTCCTTCAGTATGGCCTCGGCCCTGCTTTCCAGATCGGTGAATGCATCATCTACGTCAATGGCTGTCGGCGCATGCGCGCTATCCAACGCTTCGCTGTCGCGTCGGTTGACAGCAGCCGCTTCCCCAATGGTCTGGGCCTCTTTGTTTTCCAGGATAGGGGAGGGCGTGGGCGGCTCTGGCTGGTAATTTCCGGATTCCACGGTTGCAGCCACATTCAGCAGGTCGATCACTTCCTCATCCCGCTCATCGAGGTCGGATATGGGGATGGCATCTTCGGCCGGCGCTTCGGTCGCCGCACCTGGAGCTGGGACCATCTCCGTCAGCTCGATGACGGTGTCGTCGGCTGATTCAGGCGCGTCCGCGGGTGCTTCACCCGCAAAGGCCTCTGGCGCCGGAAAGGCCGCCTCAGCGGGTTGGTCCCACGGATGCCGCCCCGGTTCTGGCCGTTCCAGAATGTCGTCAAGGTCGATGACCGGGTCATCGGCCCCTTCGGCAATCTGCGTCAAATCAATGATCTCCTCATCGTTCAGGTCGTTATCGATCGTTGACTGCGGAGTGGGTTTCTGGCGACCATCCATAGTTTCCCCCGTTAACCTTGGTTGATAAACAGTTCCCGTCTTTTCATCATTATCGGTCCGGTCCCGGATTGGGTTTAATTAAAACTGGATCAAATTGGGCTTGCCGTCCCGGCGGCCGGCGGCATCCCAAACCGATGGGTCGATTCTGGCCAACGATGCCGCGAGGGACGCTACCATAAGGTGTCAACCCTGTCAAGTTATTTGGATTCTTGCAAAATTCAGTCTTGCCCGATTTATCTCCACGAACGGATCGGCAGCGGCGTTTCATCGCCTCTCGGATCGTTTTCGAAGCGCCCGAAGGGTGTCCCAGGAATAGATGGCCAGGGCCGCCCAGATCAGTCCGAAAGTCAGGGCCTGGGTTCGGGAGAAGGGTTCGCCGAAAAGGGTGATTCCCAGCAAAAACATTCCGGTGGGCGCCGTGTACTGGATGAATCCCAACGTGGCCAGGGTGATGCGTTTGGCGCCGAGGTTGAAAAGCAGCAGCGGGGTGGCCGTAATGACCCCGGTGCCCAGCAGCAGCAGATCGGTTTGACTGGTTGCCTGTAAAAAGGTTCCTGCACCGGTCTGGTGGAGATGGAAGACCCATATCCCCGCCGGAACGGTCAGCAGCAGCGTCTCAACGGTCAGGCCCACCAGGGCCCCGACCGGCGCAACCTTTCGGACCAGGCCGTAACAGGCGAAACTGAAAGCCAATGCCAGGGAGACCCAGGGGAAGACCCCGTAACCCAGAGTGAGGTTGAGCACGCCCAGGCCGGCCAGAATCACGGCCACGGTTTGGGCCGATCGCAGCCGCTCCCGCAGAAACACCATGCCCAGCACGACGTTGACCAGGGGATTGATGTAATAGCCCAGGCTGGCCTGAAGCACCCGCCCATTGTTGACCGCCCAGATGTAGATCAGCCAGTTGCCTCCCACCAGAATGGCGGTGAAGAGGAGAATGGCGAGCATCTTCGGGCTGGTCAGGGTTTTTTTGAGTTCGGCCCCCTGCCGGCCGATCCATACCAGCGGCATGAGGAACACAAATGACCAGAGGATGCGGTGCAGGATGATCTCAAAGGCGGCTACCCCGTCAAGGGCCTTCCAGTAGATGGGGCTCAGCCCCCAGATCAGGAAGGCCGAAAAGGCAAACACGGTTCCGGCAACCGGCTGGCGGGCATCATCAGGCGGGCAGGGGCTTATCACCGTTTCAGCAGCTTTCATAGGCCTTGTATCTGCGGCAAGCTCGACAATCGCTCAATTTAGGATAGGGATGGGGTGATTGGCGCCTTCAGTGGAAGGCCGGATGGCGCAGGCGGGCTGCCGACACCGCGTCACCGGGCGCTTTCCGGATAAATCTTCTCGAACAGCGCATTTGCCCGGGTCGACCCAAGGCCGCTCAGGATTTCATATTGGCCCAGGGCCAGCCTGCGTTGGTCTTGATCCAGGTAGGTCATTCCAAGGTTGTAGTGGGCGGCTTCCATGTGCGGGTTGGCTCGTATGGCGTGGGTGTAGGCCCGTATCGCCGCTTCGGGTTGGTGCATGCGGTTGTGGGTCACCCCGATGTTGTAATGGATCACGGCGTTGTCCGGCTCGATGCCCCGGGCCTGGGCAAAGAGCCCCATCGCCTCTTCCAGGCGGCCGGTTTCTGCCAGGGCCATTGCCAGGCTGAGCAGGGTCGCTAGGTGATCGGGTCGGTCGGCAAGAATGGTGTTGAATGCGTCGATCTGGTCCTGGAAGCGTTCCAGTTCGCCGTAGGCCCCCCCCAGTTCGAACCGGGCCCGCACATTGGCCGGGTCGATGCGCAGCACTTCCAGCAGGGAGGAGACCTCCTGCTCGTACTGTCCGATGGTTTTGTAATACATGGCCAGAATAAAATGGGCCTCGGCGTTGTCCGGGTTTTGCTCGATGGGCCGTTGGTAGGCGGCGATGGCCGCTTCCGGCTGGTTGAGGCCGACATAGCAACTGCCCAGACCGTACCAGGCATCCGAATCATCCGGGTTGGCTTCGGTTGCCTTCTTGAAATAGGTCAGCGCCTCCTCGAATGCCCCCTGGATCGTGAGCCGGGCCCCCTTGCTGCAAAGCGAGGCCGCCAGGGCCGGGCCCTGACGCGTGTTTCGTATGGTCCACTCGGCAATCGACATCTCCGACACCACGTCGGACAACCGGTCGAGTGTGTCGGTCGAGATTGCAAAATTGAGGTTCTGCCCCCGGGTCGCCTGGAAGGTCACCACCCCGATGGCCTCCCCGTTCTGATTGATTACCGGGCCGCCGCTGGAGCCGCTGGAGATCGGCGCGGTCAGCTGGTAAACCTTCCCGCCGGTCGGCATTTCACGAATGGCGGAGATAATCCCTTCGGAAACGGTTTGTTCCAACCCCAACGGGCTGCCGATTACGAAAACCGTCTCTGCAATGGCGGGGGCCTGCTCGGCGAGAACGACCGCTGTGGCCCGCTCAGCGGGGATGTCGACCCGGACCGTGATCAGATCCACCAGGCGGTTGGCGGCCAGAACCGCTGCCACCGGGTATTGGCTGCCTTCCATGGTCCGGATTACCGCATGGTAGGCACCTTCCAGAACATGGTAATTGGTCAGCAGGGTTCCGTTCTGGGCGATGAAAAAACCGCTGCCGATGGATGCGACGTCGCCATCGACGTCATAGGTGATAACCGTCACAACCGATTGCTGAATAGGTCCGACCAGATCCTTCAGGCTCGATGGCTGCCGCCAGGCCGGCGGAACTCCCGTCGAACAGGCGCCGCTTAAAAGCGCTGCCGCCACTGCGATTGCTGTCAGGACCCGATTCCATTGCATGGCCAACTCCCGTTTGCATGACGATCGTCGGGCCGGTTGAACCCGAGTGTCGTGCTGCCCCCAACTATAGGGATCCTTGCAGGCAATGCAAGATCGCCTCGAGCAGCGCAGGGTTGCGGCCCGGGTGGCGCGGGGCCATCGGCTGAACCGGGTCATAGGATGGTTTTGAGCCGTTTCAGCCTGCGGCCCGTTTCAGCCAGGATCGCTTCAGACCGTGAAAAGTGAAGCCGGATCAGATGGTTTACCGGTTCGTGGAAGAAGCTGGAGCCGGGCACGGCCGCAACCCCCACCTCCTTGGCCATCCAGCGGCAGAATGCGTTGTCGTCGGTGACCCCAAATTCGCTGCAGTCCACCATGACGTAATAGGCGCCCTGGGGTCGGGTGTAGGAGAGTCCGGCCGCATCCAGGTAGCCTAGAAACAGGTCCTTTTTGCGGGTGTAATCCGCTGTCAACCGCTCGTAATAGGTCAAGGGCAGCTCCAGGGCCGTGACCGCGGCCTCCTGCAGCGGGGCGGCGGCGCCCACGGTTAGAAAGTCATGAACCTTGCGGGCGCCGGCGATCACCGCCTCGGGCCCGATCACGTAGCCCAGGCGCCACCCGGTCATGTTGTAGGTTTTGGACAGGGAACTGCACGAGAGGGTCCGCTCGAACATCCCCGGCAGGGAGGCCAAATAGCAGTGGCGGTAGGGCGGGTAGACGATGTGTTCATAGACTTCGTCGGTGATGACGAAAGCGTCGAATTCTTGACTGAGCCCGGCGATGATTTCGAGCTCCTGTGGCGAGAATACTTTGCCCGAGGGGTTGGAGGGGTTGCATACGACAATCGCTTTGGGCTTTTGCATGAAGGCGGCTCGGAGCTCGTCGGGATCGAAATAAAAGTCGGGGGGATACAAGGGGACGAAAATCGGATCGGCGCCGCTGAGAACAGCGTCCGCGCCATAGTTCTCGTAAAAAGGAGAGAAAATAACGACCTTATCTCCCGGGTTGCAGACGGTCATCATGGCAGTCATCATGGCTTCGGTGCTGCCGCAGGTTACCACCACGTGCAGTTCGGCATCCAGATCCAGTCCCATCCAGTGGCGCTGTTTCTTGACCAGCGCCTCCCGGAAGCGCGGCGCCCCCCGAGTGACGGCATACTGGTGCGGCCCTTCGGCCATGGCACGTTGGCCGGCCGCCAATACTTCCGGCGGCGGGTCGGCGTCGGGAAACCCCTGGGAAAGGTTGATGGCGTTGTACCGATCGGCCACCCGGGTCATTTCGCGGATAACCGATTCGGTAAAAAAAGCCAGTTTGTCGGCGGTTGCGGGCATTTGGTCTCCTTTGGGGGCGGCCATGTTGAGCGATATAACTGTGACTAGGGGCAGCCAGCCCACTTCCTGCCGGACGTAAACGGTCATTGCTCCCCGAAACCCGCACTGCGCGTACAATTGACGCTACAGGGGCTGTCACGTGCGACGATCGCTGGACTCAGTTTTAGGGCGCGGTGGTGTTCCCAACATAAACCCTTCGGGAAAAGGATCACGGGAGTCGACCACGAATTGATGATAGCCGGTTATCTGAGCGTTTCCGCGAATCTCGCCCACAACACCCGCGAAGGGGCCGATGGTCTCGCGCCTGACAATTCGCCCTTCGAAAACGGTGCCTAGTGGGCCGGTATTTCGGTACATGCATCCCAGATCGAGTGCTCCCTTGTGGTGGAGCAGTGTCATCTTGGCGGTGGTGCCGGTTCCGCACGGAGAACGGTCCATGCGGGATTCGCTGAAGATCACCACACTGGTGCCGGTATTTTTGAAGCGGTCTTCATCGTAAAATTCAGCCACATCAACCGTTGTCACTTCAGGCCGCTGGGGGTGGTGAACCGCGATGGTCTGGTTGGCCGCCTCAATCACGGCCATTCCCAACGCAATCAGCCGCTGGTGGTTGGCTGGAATCAGCGCGATGCCGCTGGACCGAGCCGATATCATGGCGAAAAAACCCCCCACGTACACCAGATCGATCACCATTTTGCCGAACCCGGGCACATCGATCTCACGGTTGGTGTCAAAGACGAAGGCGGGCACCATTTCGATGGCCACCGATACCGCACGGCCGTTGTGAACAGAGGCCTGGACGTTCAGCGGCCCTGAGGGAGTGTCGACGATGATTTGCACCTCCCCTGGGCCGGTAGCTAACCCCCCGCTGTCGATCAGCGCGGCCACGGCCCCGATGGTTGCGTGCCCGCACAGGTAAGGATAACGCCTGGCATCCATGAAAAACAGTCCCAGTTGCCCGTTTGCACTGACCGGTTCGGTGACCACTGCCGCCATGATTCCCCCATGTCCCCTGGGCTCACGGGTCAACAAAAGGCGGACATGATCGTAATGCGATTTAAAATAATCCCGCTTTTCGGCCATGCTGGCGCCGGGCAGGTTTCCCACCCCATGGACCAACAAGCGGGTGGGTTCTCCCTGGGTATGGGAATCGACAGTGATGAGTCGATGGCCATAGCGATGGGGGAAGTCGTTTCCGATCCGATTCAGAGACAACATGCGCAACCTTTCCTGCACTCGGGCCAACTCTGAACCCCTTTAGCGCGGCAACCTGAATGCTGCAAGCGCGGCCAAGAGACTTTAGACAAGAATCGGTCGGTTGACAAGGGTCAGTCGATTTGTGGTTGAGGAATCAAGTGGCAGTGGTGGGGTGATACCTGGACGCTGACGGTCTCGCCGATGTGGTAAATTCGGGACCGCATCATGCTGATAACATGGATTTCACGCGCTTTGCCCAGTTCGATGAAGTAGCTGACCTCTCCGCCCATGTAGCTGCGGTCTTTGATGCGGCCCTGGAAGTGATTCATCCCCTCCACGGGTGTGAATTCATCGCTGGGACAGGCATCGAAGCGTTGGGCGCGGACGATCATTTCCACCGCGTCGCCTTTGGAAAACCCGCCTTTGTTCTTGGCCAGCAAGTAGTCGCCGGTTTCTATTCTGACTCTGACATGCTGGTCGTCGAGATCGACAACGCTGCCCTGAATAAAATTGGAGTGGCCTAAAAAATCGGCGACAAAATGGTTGGCCGGTTCATTGTAAACCGCTTCGGGGCTGCCCTCCTGCTGTTTACGGCCATCTTTCATGACCAGGATTTTATCGGACATGCTCAGTGCTTCACGCTGGTCGTGGGTGACGAAGATCGTTGTGATGCCAAGCATCTGTTGGAGGTTGTTGACTTCCCGCCGCATCTCTTCTCTCAGGTTTTCGTCCAGGGCCGAAAGCGGCTCATCCATCAGCAGAACATCGGGTTCGATGACGATGGCCCGAGCCATGGCAATGCGCTGCTGCTGCCCGCCGGAGAGCTGGCTGGGCATGCGGTTCTCCACATCGGGCAGGCGCACCATCTCCAGAACCCGCCTCACCTTCTCCTTGACGGCGGCTTTGGGTACATTGCGGTATTTGAGGCCGAAGGCGACGTTTTCAAAGATGGTTTTGTGGGGAAACAGGGCGTAGTTCTGGAAAATCATCCCCAAATTCCGTTTGTGGATGGGGGTGTCGTTGATCCGGACCCCTTTGATGAAGATGTCCCCCTCGCTGGGGTCCTCCAGACCGGCCACCATGCGCAGCAAGGTGGTCTTGCCGCAGCCCGAGGGGCCCAGCAGCGTCACCATGCTGCTCTCCTCGATCTCGAAATCCATTTTATCTACGGCGACGATGTCGCCGAAGCGTTTAAAGATGCCTTTGAAAACCACCATGGGCTGTTTTTTGCCGGTAGCCACGTCGCCCTGTCTCCCTGCTACTGATTTCATTGCGCGGGTACTTCTCGAGTGTCGATTAAAAAACGGTGGATTGCGCCTCGGGCCAAGGCCGCAAGGATGTTGAAACCACCGGCGCGGCAGCGCCGCAGCGATGGTTTCAACATCGCGGGAAAGCCGGCCCGGGCCGCACGCTCGCGTGGGCGGATCGGCAGTGTCCATCCAGAAACGAGGAATTTTGGTCGCGATCAAGGCATGCGAAAAATTTTACCACAGGCGCCCTGAAAGAAGTGCCCTTGGGGTGCATGTAGTTGATATTCCGAGGATAAAATTTTGAGCCTAACGCCGATATCGGGCCAAATAACTGTTTATGGATGGACACGCATTAGCTGCCCGCCATGACCCTGTCCCATTGCTCGGACCACTCCACTTCGTGGGCGTTCCAGTAGGACGGTTTGGCA
>JAWOIA010000107.1:0-15575 GCA_046484885.1 Desulfosarcina sp.
GGAAATGGATTTTCCCTGGTTGCGCATCGAAATGATCAACGCGCCGAAGTCATGCACGGCGCCCATGACGATGCTGCCGATGAAAACCCACAGCAGCGCGGGAACCCAGCCCCATATAATGGCGATCGCCGGCCCCACGATGGGGCCGGTTCCGGCGATGGAGGTAAAGTGGTGGCCAAAGATCACCTCCTTTTTGGTCGGCACATAATCAATCCCGTCCTCATACTCACAGGCAGGCGTTTTGCATGCCCCCGAGAGTTTGAAGATTTCGCGGCCGATGTACTGGCCGTAAAGTTTATACATGATGATGTAGCCCGCAAACGCCAGTACCATGATCGCTAACGCACCCATGTTTTCTTCCTCCCTTGGTAAGAGTGATTGAAAGGTGGGACATGTTGCCGAAAAGGTTGACCACACTGACTATTTGCCACTTAACGCCTGCCACCCGTCAAGTCAAGGGAAATCAATAATTGATAAAAAACATGGGATTACAAAGCGTTGAAAAGCGGGACCGTCGCACCGGCCAAACTCAGCCGCTTTTTCCAAAGCCCTTCCGTCGTCACTTTCAGGGGGCCGACCAGCCTGATTTTTCGTGAAATGAAAATGTGCCGACCCGCTGCCGAAAAATAGAGATACCCCGACGCATCCAGCGGCGCCTCATAAAGGGGTTCAATCTCCTTTACGACCCCAACGCAGCACCCCACGCGTCCTTCGATCAATTGAAAGGTGACCGTATCGATGCCCCGTTCATCCATGAATGTCTTGGCCGGGTGCGTTATCTTCAGGTTGAACGTTTCCATGGGCGCCTCGCATGCCAACCGTCAAGCAAAGAGATGGTGGACAGGTGATCGATTCGGCACGGGCGGCGCCCCCCGCAAGCAGACCGCGGTGTGGCGCTCGGCCCGGTTTCTTCAATATCAGTCAATTCTTACCCCAGTATCAGGCGCTGGGGGTCGCAGCGCTCTCTTAAAATCGCCAGCTCCTGGGCCGACGGCGGAGGAACCTCCGAAGCGCGCGTGGTATCTACGGCAAAACCCATGTTTTCGAGCACGTCGTCTTTGCTCACACCCCGAAAGCAGCCTTTCAGGTACATCCGGCGGGTCTGGTTGTCAAAGCCCATGATGGCCAGGTTGGTGATCACGCAAGCGGGGCCGCCGTCGGGCAGACCGGCCCGTTTGCGGCCGTCGGGTCCATCGATCCAGCCCGGGCTGGTCAGGTAATCGAGTTTGGGAACGAATTTTCGACGGGCGTGCTGCATGAAGATAATGGTCCGGCTGACAAAGGAGGCCACGTCACAGGCGCCGCCGCTGCCCGAAAAGCGCACCGTGGGGTGGTAGTAGTCGCCGATGACCGTGGAGTTGAGATTGCCGTAAATATCGATCTGGGCGGCCCCCATGATCCCCACCACCTGACGACCGGTGAAGCGGTTCTGCATGGTGGCGAAGGCATCGGCCAGGCTGCCGTTGACAGAGGTGGCGAACATCACCCGCGGATCGCCCACGGCCAGGGGAACCTCTTCCAACTGGGAATCGATGGCACCGGTCTCGAAAAAGATGACGCTGTGGGGGGCGCTGATGTGCTTGGCCGCCATAGCGGCCAGCATGGAGATACCCGTACCGCAAAACACGATGTCACCGTCGCGTATTTCCCGGGCGGCGGCAACGGTCATCATCTCCCTGCTAGTGTAATCGGATGGGGTGGACATGGGCTGGTCGTTCTCCATCGGTTGTCGCTTTTTGATCAGCGGATTTTTGGTTTCAGCATCCTGCAATCGGGCCCACCCGCAAACGGCAGTTCAGCGGCGGTCCAGTCCCACCGCATATCCCGTTCGCGGATCGGCCTTGATCTTCTCCAACTGGCCCGGATCGATGCGGGCCATCATCTCCTGATGGTTTCGCGGGCCGAAAATTTCCGTTTCCAGGTAGGCCTGGTGGCGCTCGTCATCCAGGGCCGCGTGGCGGTACTGGTTGAGCCGGGCCGGATCATAGTCGTAATGCCGGTAACAGGCGGTGGGATAGGCCCCCAGGGGCAGATGCACCACGG
This sequence comes from Desulfosarcina sp., assembly GCA_046484885.1. Classification (GTDB taxonomy): domain Bacteria; phylum Desulfobacterota; class Desulfobacteria; order Desulfobacterales; family Desulfosarcinaceae; genus Desulfosarcina. Next base: position 2,044 of record JAWOIA010000107.1, read on the forward strand.
CATCCACACAGAAAAAGGGGATCTGGTTTCGTTCCGGCGCCCCGCGCAGGAGATCGTCGTCGGCCAGGGTTTCGCAGGTGACGATCAGATATCGGGCGGCCTTGGCCTGCTCCACATCGGCAAAGGGCAGGCCGTTGATGCGGGCGGTCCCCTGGCGATCGGCGGCCTGCACGTGAATGATGGTGACATCCGGATTGATGGCCGGCACCAGCACCACCCGATCGGTTTCGCACCAACCGTCAAAGGGGTTTTCCAGAATCACCAGCTTGCGGTCGGGAAGGCGCGGGTTCGACTGTCGCTCCGCTTCCGAAAACCCCCAGATGCGGGCGATGTCCGATCCCAAAGAGGAGCGGGTCGGCAGGAACGGGACACCCATGGCACCGGCCATAAAACGCAGGGTCATCTGGTAGTTGCTGTAATCTTCGATGGCAACCTGGCCGGACTCAACCGCCCGACGGAAGCGAATGCAGGTGGGGGCGAAGCGTCCGCTGCCGGCGTAAGCGATCTCAATTCGCTCCACGCAGCCGGCCCCGACCAGTTCATCGACCCCCTGGCCGTTGGAGTGGGCATAGAGGTGCAGGCGGCGTTTTCCCTGGCGGATGATCTCATACACAGCCGCCATGGGGTTGCGGTTGATGGTGAACCCGCCGATGGAGATATGGGCGCCGTCGGAAACAAATCGGGAGACGGCATCTGAAAGGGACATCCGTTTGTCATTGTTTACATTCATGCGTGCGCCTTTTTCCGGCCAACCCCACTGGGGTTACGGCCACAGCAGTTGTACCGTCATCTAGTTCCCATCCAGAAACATGGATGGACACTATCTAAGACAGCCGACCGGTTTCCCCCCATCCTCTCAAGCGGTAATAGTCATCTACCAAACGCCGCAGATCGGCCGATTCGATCCGGCGTCCATCCGGCAGAGCCTCGCTCAGCAGCCGCTTGGGGAGCCAGTCATCTTGGGTTTGCAATCCCTCCCTTAGGTTGAAACGCCGGGCGCTGTCGGTGACACGCGCCGCCAGCGCCCGAAGGTCCGTCTTGGACATGGCTTCACCGGTGGTCAGGGCGATGATGTCGCCGATCGCTTCCCAGGGGTAGAGATCGCGATAGAAACGGCACAGAATCAGCGTGTCGAAAAGGGTGCAGCGGTCCTCGAAGTCAATGAACAGGGCGGCTTTGTCTTCAATCTGATCCGGATCGATCAGACCGCTCAACTCGGGCTTGTAGAAGGTCGTCCGCAGGTGGCAGGCGCCCCGGTCGGCCACGGCGTAGGCCAATCCCATGCCTTTGAGCACTCGGGGGTCGTAGCCGGAGGGCTCCAAGCCCTTGACGTGAACCGCCAGATCTTCCAGCCCCAACTCCTCGCTGGCCGGGCGGATACCCTCGGCCAGCAGCCCGCCCACATCCTGGCGCAGGACCATCTTGTGGATCAGGGCGGCGATCCGGTCGGGCTGGTTGTAGTCGATCTCAAAATCGATCTTACCCCGCCGCCGAGCCTCGATGGCAAAGGCGGCCAGGTTTCCGGTACTCATGGTGTCCAGGCCCACGCGGTCGCACAGGTGGTTGAGGTAGACGATCTCCTCGATCTGATCGATCATGCACAGTCCGCCGAAGGCGTAAATGGTTTCGTACTCCGGCCCTTCCAGTGTCAACCCCTGGTGACGCCCCTCCTGAACGCAAACCAATTTCCCGCAGGCCAGAAAACAGGTTCGACAGGCCTTGGGTTTGGGCCGGCAGCGCTGTTGGATGCTCTGGGCGTTGATCTTTTCAACTTCGCGCACCGACCCTTGAGCCCAGTAGCGGCTGGGGAACCCACCGGCCTTGTTAAGAATGTCCACCATCATCGGTGTACCGTGATTGCGGTAAGCCTGGGTGACGGGATGGTCCTTGTACTGGGTCAGCGTTTTCTTGGCGTACACTTTCAGACCCTCGGGGTCGGCAAGGGGACGTGTAGAGCTGCCGTGAAAAGCCAGCGCCTTGATCTTTTTGGACCCCAGGACAGCCCCGACCCCCGTACGGCCGCACACCCGCCAGCCATCATTTTTTACGATGGCAAAGCGGACCCGGTTCTCGCCTGCCGGTCCGATGACCAGAATACCCGGTGACTGGGCACTCAACCGGTTGCGCACGGCCGCCTCGGTCTCGAAGGTATCCAGCCCCCACAGGTCATCGGCCTCATGAAAAAACACGCCCCGGTCCGAAATCTCCAGCCACAGCGGACGGTCCGATGCCCCTTTGATGATGAAGGCATCGAAACCGGCCCGGCTCATGGCGATCGCCGCGCTGCCGCCGGCATAAGATTCACTGTACAGGCCGGTTAGCGGCGATTTGGTGTAGATGCCATGGCGGCAGGACCCGTGAACCGGACTGTCCGAAGCCGGTCCCAGAGCCAGCACCAGGTGATTGTCGGGAGAAAACGGGTCGACGCCGGCGGGATTGCGCTCCAGCAGCAGCTGGGTGCCGAGCCCCTTGCCGCCCAACCCGGCACGTAAAACGTCGTCGGACAGCATCTCGATCCGACTGGATTGGTCGCCGACATCGACGATCAGTGCCTGTTTAAAAAAACCATGCATCTTTTTGTATCCTCCGGGGTTCAGTCGAGCTCCTCAAGACTTTCCTCTAGAATCGACAGTCCCTTGTCCAACTGCGCATCGGTGATCACCAGGGGCATCAACGTTCGGATGACATTACCGAAATTACCGCAGGAGAGCAACACCAGTCCTTTTTCGAAGCAACGGCTGGCCAGGGCCTTGGCCTGGTCGGTGGCCGGCTTTTTGGTCACCCGATCGGTCACCAGCTCCATGGCCAGCATGGGGCCTTTACCGCGAACCTCCCCTATGATTTCATGGCGTTGCTGCATCGCATCAAAGCGCGCTTTCAGGGTTTCACCCAGGCGGACCGATTGCTCCAGCAGGTGATCCTCGAGCAAAATTTCCAACACGGCAAGCGCGGCCCGACAGGATACCGGGTTTCCGCTGTAGGTACCACCGAGTCCACCGACATGCGGTGCATTCATCATGTCGGCGCGGCCGATCACCGCCGACAAGGGCATGCCGCCCGCAAAACTTTTGGCCAAAGTGATGATATCGGGTGTAACGCCCCAATGCTCGATAGCAAAAAACTTCCCGGTTCGGCCGGCGCCGCTTTGAACTTCATCGACGATCAAGGCGATGCCGTATTTCCGGCAGATGGCGCTCAGCTTGGTGAAATAGTCGGGCGGCGGGGTGATGAAACCGCCCTCTCCCTGGATGGGTTCGGCAATCACGGCTGCCGTCTGCTCAGCCGCCACGTAATTGATGAAAAATTCCTCCAGGTAATCGGCACAGGCGGTTCCACAGACGGGGTAGGTCAACCCGAAGGGGCAGCGGTAGCAGTAGGCGAAGGGCATGCGGTAAACTTCAGGGGCAAAAGGCCCGAAGCCCAACTTGTAGGGTTTCACCTTGCTGGTCAGCGTCATCCCCAGCAGCGTCCGTCCATGAAAGCCATTTTCGAAGGCGATGATGGCGGGTCGCCCGGTAGCATAGCGGGCCACCTTAACCGCATTCTCCACCGCCTCGGCGCCACTGTTGGCAAACAGGGTCATCTTGGCAAAATCCCCCGGTGCCAGTTCATTGAGTCGGGCGGCCAAATCCACGTAGGGTTCATACATGGCCACATGGAAACAGGTGTGGATGAACTTGGCGGCCTGATCCTGGATGGCCGCCACCACTTTGGGGTGACAGTGCCCGACGTTATTGACGCCGATTCCGCCGGCAAAATCGATCAGCTCGCGGCCGTCGATGTCCACCATGACCGCCCCACGGGCTTCCCGGATAAAAGCGGGGCTGATGTTGAAAGGTCCCTGGGGGACATGCCGATTGCGTTTGTCGAGCAATTCCTGATGGCGTCCTGGCATATGGGAAACTCCTTTTTATAAGGGTAGATGGACGGCACAGCGGGGCTGGTCTGGTAATGGCAACGCCCTTTGGGGCTGTATCGTTTTCCAAGCAAATGCCGTACCAGATGGACGGTTGTCCGTTTAAAGCCTTGTGAGGCCGCACCAAGCCAACTATCCGAAAGGTTATTGTGAGACTGTTTAGGATGAGTGCCTGTTGGAACCATCGCCCCTTAGACAGCTGATCTTCTGATGGATGCGTCGCCTCAACCCAATCAAACCCCAAGGCCTGCAACCCAACCAGCGGCCCGGACCGCCATCGCAATGGACCCTGGGCCGGCGGTGAACAAAAATGCAGTATTGCATAAACCCGGGTTTTATGGTTACAAGAGACCATGCAATCCAATCATCCCAAGTCGGCCGCACCGGCATCGGAGCTAGGTGCCCTGATCTTTTCAAGCCGGGGCGATGGGGCGTTGGGCCTGAACTGGCGACTCTTTTCAAAAGCCTTGCTCAACGCCTCCGGGAACGCCATCTTTGTTGTGGATCCCTCGGGCACGGTGGTCATTTCCAACAAACGGGTTCAAGAGATCCTGGGGTTGTTTTCCGGCAGCCTTCTGCCCAACACCCTGCCCGATTTTTGGCCCCAGGTCTGTCGGGTTCTCCAGGACCGCCAGCATCTGCGCGACGTTCAGGTCCAGGCCGCTGAAGTCTCTTTCCTGGCCCGATTGGCGCCCATGCGGTTCAAAGAGGCGCTTATCGGCGTTCTTTGTGTCCTGGAAGATCGCACCGAGTTGGAAAAAACAACCCGCAAGATGCTTTCCTACCAGGAATTGAGCCAGGAACTGGACGCCATCATCTCATCCAGCGATGACGGCTTGTGGATCTGCGACGGCAACGGCACCGTCCTGCGCATCAACAACGCCTCAGAGCGGTTGAACCGGCTGCGTGCTGAGGAGGTGGTCGGGCGCAACATGCAGGAACTGGTCGACAGCGGCTACATCGACACCTCGGTGACGCTCAAAGTGATGCAAAGCCGGCGGCGGGAAAACATCCTCCAGCAAACGCGCGCGGGTCGAAAACTGATATTGACCGGCAACCCGGTTTTCAATCCGGCCGGGGAGCTGATCCGGGTGGTGGTCAACGAACGGGACATCACGGAAATCGATGCCCTGCGCCAGGAACTCGAAGCCCAACTGGCCAGAAACGATCAGATTCAGCGCTGCATGCAGGAGATCCAGCTTGCCGAACTGACCTCGGGGCAGATCATTGCCCGCAGCGCCAACATCGTCCAGGCCCTGCGCCAGGCCCACAAGGTCAGTCAGGTGGACTCGACCGCCCTGATTCTGGGGGAATCGGGAACCGGCAAAGGGGTGGTTGCCAACCTGATTCACAACCACTCGGCGCGAGCCAAAAACCCCATGATCCACGTTAATTGTGGCTCAATCCCCGAAACCCTGGTGGAAAGTGAGTTGTTCGGCTATGAAAAAGGGGCCTTCACCGGCGCGGCCCAAAAGGGAAAGCCCGGCTACTTCGAACTGGCCGACAAGGGAATCCTCTTTCTGGATGAAGTCGCCGAACTGCCCATCGCCTCCCAGGTCAAGCTGCTGCGATTTCTGGAAAACGGCAACGTCACGCGGGTGGGCGGCACCGTATCCAAAAAACTGGATGTGCGGATCATCTGCGCCACCCACCGAGATCTGGAGCGCATGGTTGAAAAAGGGCAATTTCGGCTGGACCTTTTTTATCGACTCAATGTCATTCCCATCACCATCCCCCCCCTGCGGGAGCGGGAGGCCTGCAAACTGCCCCTGATCCAGCACTATATCAGCCATTTCAGCACCAAACTCAAGGGCCACGAACCGCCGCGGCTGAGCCGCCGGGCAATGGATGCCCTCCTGGCCTACCGCTACCCGGGCAACGTTCGGGAACTGATGAACCTTTGTGAGCGCCTGGTGGTCATGGCCGAGTCCCAGCGCATCGACGTCGATGACCTACCGGCCGCCGTCAGCGCCGGCATGCCATCTCAGGTCGCCTGCGGAATCGATATGATTCAAAGCGGCGAAACCCTGCCCCAGGTGATCCATACCCTCGAACGGCGCATGTTAACCCAAGCTCTGGAAAAATACGGTACCCAGGCCAAAGCGGCCAAGGCCCTTGGCATCAACCAGTCAACCATCGCCAGGAAACTCAGGCGCCGCCATCCTGGATAGGGTAGTGTATTTTTTGTAGCCACGCTGTGGCCGCTCGATTTGCTGACCCGCAGGCGGTCAATGCAATTTTGCATCAATAAATGCAATTATTCATCAAATAACGCGCAACACACCGGCCAAGCTTCGGCCGATTCTCCACTAAGAAGATTGATATGACCGGACAATTCAGGCTCGCCCATCTCTGGTACGCAAATTGCGTTGTTACTGAATCGGATTTACTGAATAGAATTGTTTAAACCCGCCATCGTCAATCTGAACACCAACCAAAGGAGGCCTCATGCGTCAATCAACCGGATTGAAAAAGGGAATGTGTGCCCTACTGCTGCTGGGTATCGTGCTGTTGGGTGCAGGTCCGCTGCTGAACACGCCCGCTGCGGCCCAAGTCGTCACATTTACTTGTCAGAACGTCAATGCCATGAACCATCCCGGATTTTACGTCATTGCCGACATGATTGAAGATCTGAAAAAGATGAGCAACGGCAAGCTGATCATCAACCAGATTCCACCGGGCGGCCTGGTTCAGTCGACCCAGACCTTCGAGTCCACGGGCTCCGGGGCCATCGACATGGCCATCACCTACGGCGCCTACCATGGCGGCATCTTGCCGGTCGCCGCAGCCAGTTTTGCCTTACCCGGGGATCCCCGGGGCATCTGGGACATGTACAACTTTTATTATAAGGAGGGCGGGCTGGAATTTTTACGGACCCACTACGCCAAGCACAACGTTCACTACCTGGCACCGATGGTGTGGCCCGGCTATGCCATGATGTCCAAGCGCGAAGTCAAAACCTTCGAAGATGTCAAACGGCTGAAGGTCCGTGCCGTCGGCACGATGGCGCAGGTCCTTCACAACCTCGGGGTAGGCACCACCTTCATTCCCTTCGCCGAAATTTATGTGGCCATGTCCCGCGGCGCCATTGACGCCACCGTCAGCGGCAGCCATGCCGAAAACTATCTGCAGGACCTGCACGAAGTGGCCAAATACATGGTAACACCGGACTTTTCCAGCGCCCAGACCCTTGAGGTGCTCGTCAACTTGAAGAAATTCCAATCCATGCCGGAGGAGCTGCAGGCCATGTTTGAAACCGCCGCCCAAAAAGCGGCCCTGCATTTCACCCGGATCTTCATGGAAGAAGAGCAAAGCGCCGTATTGAAAATGCAGGCTGCCGGCGCCCAACTCCTGACCCTGGCCGATGACAGCGTCCAGGCCCTCCGCCAGGCCTCCTACGACGCATGGGAAAGCATCGCCGAAAAGGACCAGCCCACCAAAGAATTCATGGAGTTGGTCAAAAAGAATCTAGAAAAACTGGGCTACACTTCAGAATAAGGGGTTTTGCTGACCCCAAGGACATGGGAAAGCGGCCGGTGACCGCGCCCGCATCAGCCGGGCACCGGCCACCCAACCCGACGCGACGGCCGAAAGAAGATCGCCTGAGCGGCGGGCCTGGCTGGGGCAACAGTTTGGATGGAGAAGGCACATGGCTGCACTAAAAACGTTTGTGGCCCTGGTGGCCGCGTTGAATACGGCGTTGGGGAAAGCGGCATCTTTTGTAATCATCGTCTTCATGCTGTTCCTGAGTTACGAGGTGGTCCTGCGCTACTTTTTCAACTCCCCGACCATCTGGGCGCACGAGTTGTCCGGGTTCTGTTTCGCGCTCTACCTCGCATTGACCGGACCATGGGTGCTGTTGCAAAAAGGGCATGTCAGCGTGGACATCATCTACACCCGCTACTCAGCCAGAACCCAACAGATTGCCGATATCTTCACCGGTTTAATCACAATCTTCTTCTTTGTCGTACTGCTCTATATCGGCGGGAAAAGCGCCCTGCACGCCATCACCACCAAACAGGTTTCCTACAGTGTCTGGGCACCGCCGCTGGGTCCGGTACGGGCCATGATCCCGGTTGCCGCGTTTCTGTTTCTGCTTCAGGCGCTGGCCAACCTGTGTGAAAGCATTCTCCAGCTGAAGGAGGCCCCCCCCCAATGAGCCCGGTACTGATTCTGCTGTTGATGTTTCTTTGCATCATCGTCCTGTTTTTTGTTCTGGGTGCACCGGTGGCTTTTGTTCTCGGCACAGTGGGCATGCTCTTTCTGGGTATCCTTTTCGGCACGGGTCGTCTGCAGATATTACCGCACTCGGTCTTCAATCAGATGACCGACCCGATCTTGATCGCCATTCCGTTGTTCATTCTGATCGGCAGTCTGCTCGACAAATCGGGCATCGCCGATGAGATGTTCGAAATGATCTACAAGTGGCTGGGCCCGGTGCGCGGTGGATTGGCGGTGGGAACGGTTTTCATCTGCGTCATCATCGCCGCGATTGTGGGAATTGTCGGCGCAGCCACGGTAACCATGGGTCTGATCGCTCTGCCGGCCATGCTGAAACGCGGCTACAGCAAGGAGATCGCCATCGGTTGTATTTCAGGGGGCGGTGCACTGGGTTTCTTAATTCCCCCCAGCGTGACCATGATCGTCTACTGTTCCATAACCGGCCTTTCAGTGGGCAAGATGTTTCTGGGCGGGGTTATGCCGGGGCTACTGTTTGCAGGACTTTACATCGTCTATATTCTGGTTCGCTCCTATTTTCAGCCTGAACTCTGCCCGCCGATTCCCGTAGACGAGCGGGCCACGCTGAAAGAAAAAATTCAGGTGTTGAAAGGGCTGTTTTTCCCGTTCCTGATCATCTTTTCGATCATGGGCACCATCTTTTTGGGGTTGGCGACCCCTACCGAAGCCGCCGCAATCGGCTCACTGGCCACGCTGATCGTGGTCGCCATTCAAGGCAAACTGACCTGGAAAGTCTTCACGTCCGCCATCTACCGCACCGCCTCATTGGGAGCCATGGTCTTGTGGATCGTCATCGGCTGCCTGGCTTTTTCCACCGTCATCAATTTTCTGGCACTGCCCGCCATTTTGACCGAAATGATCCGTTCGATCGGCTTGTCCCCCTGGACCGTGCTGATCACCATGATGATCAGCCTCTTTTTCATGGGCATGATTCTGGACGATCTGCCCATCATCATGATCACCACCCCGATTTATGTTCCGATCATCCAGGCCCTGGGGTTTGACCCCCTGTGGTACGGCATTTTGTTCATTCTGAACATGCAGATGGCCTACCTGACACCGCCTTTCGGTTTCGTCCTGTTCTACATGAAGGGGGTGGTCCCCCCCCACATCAGCATGGGAGACATCTACCGCTCGGTATGGCCTTTCGTCTTGCTCCAAGCGCTGGGATTGATCCTGGTGATGCTCTTTCCGAAGATCGCCCTGTGGCTGCCGTCCCTGATGCCGTCATAACGATTGCACGGGGGGGCTTTTTCAGGTATGAGCCACAGTAAGGAGGCATTGCCATGAAAAATACCGCTCTCGTTCTGACCTTGACCGTTTTCATGGCCGGCGCGGCCGTTGCTCAGGATGGCCTGATCAGTGTCAAAAGCAGCTTCGACGTGGTTGCCACCGCCAACCGCCTGGAGAGTGCCTTGGACGCCGGAGGGATCACCCGCTTCGCCCGCATCGATCATGCCGCCGGCGCCCAGACGATTGACCAGACCCTCAGGCCCACCTTGCTGATCCTCTTCGGCAGCCCAGCCATGGGAACCCCGCTGATTCAGCGCAGCCGCTCCATAGCCATTGACCTGCCCTTGAAAGCCCTGATCTGGGAGGACAGTGCCGGCCAAGCGTGGCTGTCCTACAACGCCCCGGAGGAACTGGCACGCCGCCACGGGATCACTGAAATGGCAGAGGTCGTTCAGCTTATGCAGCAGGCATTGTCCGATTTGGCCATGGCCGCCACCCAGCCCTGAGCCCGTCCGGCCCGATCATTACCCCAAAGAGAGTTGCCGGGACCATTTGGCGGGGGCACCGCCATTGGTCAGCGCGGCCTGCGCAGCACCGGCACCCGTCTGCGAAAGGAACCCCCCCGTGAACCTGAACCGGATGATCACCACCGTCGACACCCACACGGCAGGAGAGCCGACTCGCATTGTCACCGCCGGTATGCCCCAGATACCGGGAAAGACAATGGGGGAGAAGAAAGCCTGGACCCAGAGCCATCTGGACCATTTTCGCAGAATGCTCATGTTGGAACCGCGCGGCCATCAGGACATGTTTGGTGCGATCCTCACACCACCGACCTCTCCCGATGCTCACGCGGGGGTGCTCTTCATGGATTCGAAAGGCTATCTTGACATGTGCGGCCACGGTACCATCGGGACGGTTACCGCCTTGATCAGCACCGGCATGATCCCCGTGGAACCAGTAGATGGGGAGCAGACCATCCAGGTTATCCTCGATACCGCGGCTGGGAAAATATCAGCCACGGCCCACATCGAAAACAACCAGGTAAAGGCGGTCTCTTTTCGCAATGTGGCCGCTTTTTTTCATGGTTCGGTCACGGTCCAGATCCCGAGCCTGGGCACAATCAGCGCAGCGATCGCTTACGGGGGCAATTTTTTCGCATTGGTTGAGGCAGAGGCGCTGCAGACCGAACTCGAATTGAAAAACATCGAAAAACTCAAATTCCTGGGCCTTGAGATCCGCGATGCCGTCAACGATGCCGTCACCCTGGTTCATCCCCTCAGCGGAGAGGCCCGAGGCGTCGACCTGGTGGAGATCTACCAGGAGGCAGCGCCAGCCAAAAACATGGTGGTTTTCGGGACCGGCCAGGTGGACCGCTCTCCCTGTGGAACGGGAACCTGCGCCAAAATGGCCTTCCTGCATGCCAATGGCCGCCTGCCCATCGGCCAGCCCTATGTTTACGCCAGCATTCTGGGCACCCGGTTCACCGGTCGCATCATTGAAGAGACCCGGGTTGGAGAGAAAAAGGGGATCGTCCCCGAAATAACCGGTCAGGCCCACATTACCGGGCTGCACCACTTTGTCGCTGATCCGCAGGATCCGTTCAGGGACGGCTTTGCTTTGATCAGCCCCTGAATCGTCCAATCTTTGACGGTGAACGAAAGAGGTGTGCATGAAGCGCTATCGGCCCACGGTGCAAGAGATTGAACTTCTGATGGCCGTTGCACTCAAAACGGTCCCGGCCGACCTGGTCGTTCAAAATGCCCGGCTGGTCAATGTTTATACCGGCGAGATTCTCCCCCAGACATCGGTCTGGGTCAAACAGAAGTGGATCGCCTATGTCGGCAATGACCGGGCGGCGGCCATCGGCCCCACGACCCAGGTGATCGAAGCGCACGGTCGGGTCCTGGCGCCGGGATTCATCGACGGCCACACCCATCTGGTTTGGATGCTGACCGTTCCCGAGTTTATCCGCTGCGCCGCCCCGGGCGGCACCACCACCGTGATCTCGGAAACCATGGAGGCCTATCCGGTGGCCGGCCTGGAGGGGGTTCTCGATGTGCTGGGCTCTTTCGGCGACCAGCCGATCAAGATCTTCGGCACCGCCCCGGCCATGGTCTCGACCAGCCAGGCCGCAACCGGCATGCCTGCCGACGATCTGGCGGCGATTTTGGACCAGGAGGCGGTGTTGGGCCTGGGTGAATCTTACTGGCAGGCGGTGCTTCAGACCCCAGAGCGATACCTTCCGGCGATGGTGGCGACCCTGGATCGGGGAAAAACCCTGGAGGGACACTCGGCCGGGGCCCGGGACAAGAAGCTGTGCGCCTATCTGACCGGCGGGGTCTCCTCGTGCCACGAACCGATCAGCGCCCCCGAGGTTCTGGAACGCATCCGCCTGGGTCTGTATGTGATGATCCGTGAAGGAAGCATCCGTCGGGATCTGGCGACCATCGCCGCCATTCGGGACGCGGCGGTCGACACCCGCCGACTGATTCTCTGCACCGACGGGGTCGGTCCGGCGGACCTGGTGGAGAAGGGCTACATGGAGTACGTGGTCCAAAAGGCTGTCGACAGCGGCTTTGCACCGGTCAGTGCCATCCAGATGGCCACCTTGAACGTAGCCGAGCACTTCGGAATCGACGGGATCGTGGGCGGGATCGCACCGGGACGCTGCGCCGACATGATCCTTTTGCCGGAACTCACGCGCATCGTCCCGGACCTGGTGATCAGCAACGGCCGGGTGATCGCTGAAAAGCAGGCCCTGCTGGCGGCACCGCGAACGCACCCTTACACCCAGGCCAACCGCCGGACCGTTCGCCTGCCTGAAGCACTGCCGCCATCAACCTTCGCCATCCGGACCGACTCGAAATCCGGCACGGTCAAGGTGCGCGCCATCGACATGGTCACCGATCTGGTCACCCGGGAGATCCAGTTGGATGTGACGCCGGCAGCCGGAACGATCCTTGCCGATCCGCAAAGCGGCCTGCTCAAGGTGGCGGCGCTGGACCGCAGCCGCAACCCAGGCAAAACCTTCACCGGCCTGATCCGGGGCTTCGGGCTGCAAAGGGGCGCCCTGGCGGCCAGCTCCGCCTGGGACACCTTCGACATCATCGCGGTCGGAGCGGACGACGGCGACCTGGCCGCGGCCGTCACCCACATCGCCAAACTCCAGGGCGGGGCGGTGTATTGTGTGGACGGCGCAGTGGTCGATGAGATTCCCATGCCGATCCTGGGGATCATCTCGGAGCTTCCCGTTCCCGAACTGGCCCGACGGCTGGGCGCCATGAACAAGGCCCTTGCCAGTGCGGGCTGCACCTTTCCCGACCCGCTGCTGGCCCTGGTGGCCCTGACCGGCGCGGCGATTCCTTTTCTGCGGATCTGCGAGGAGGGGCTGGTCGATTTCAAGAGCGGAAAAACGCTGGGGCTTTTCCCGGACGAGACCCTGAGTTGAAAACGCTTTGGCGGCCGGCCCCGAACCGGCCACGACTGCTATTCACCGATATCCAGCCAGACCCGGTTCCGCCCGTGCTGATCGACCACCACGATGCGCTGATAGTCGGCTCTGCCCATCCGGACCATCAGGTACGGACGGGTGAGTACCTGCGGAACCAGGACCCCCGGCTGCGGTTCGTTCCAGCCGACCCTGACATAGGCGACCCGGTCCCGGATATGAGATTGCCCCGGCATCAGCTCGATTGCGTAGCCACCGGTGGGTCGGTCGCCCATCCAGACCAGCAGCACGCCCTCACGGCAAAAATCCAACTCGGGAGAACGGTTGGGCCCGGCGGGTAAAACCGATCCTTGCAGACTCTCCAGAATCGATGCGAAAGCGTCAGCACCGCCGACCCAGCGGGCGCCGGGCAACAGTCCGAAGTGCGGCCCATTGACCCCTGCGCCGATCGTCTCAACCGTCACCGCCACGGACGATACCCCCTTGCCTGAGGCACTTAAACAACCCTGGATCGAAATACTCAACCCAATCACGCAGAAAAAAACCCAACGGCTACCCATTTTCAGAGCTCTAAAGTCGAATAGCCGTGGCGCAGGCACTTGCCGAAAGTCTCTCCAGACTTGCCACACTTGTTTCCAGCATCTCGCTGCCACCGTGAACAGGAGTTGCAGCGAGGTTCCTCCGCTGCAGACC
>JAWOIA010000029.1:0-9734 GCA_046484885.1 Desulfosarcina sp.
CAAGTCCGCCGTTGAAATGCTGAAAGCGAATATGCACGGGCAGTTTGGTGACGTGCAAGCGCTGGAAGTGTTGGAAGTGTTTGATCCGAAACTGCAGATCAATGATTCATGTCTGCAGGGATCTTCGATTTCTGATTTAAACCTGCGATCGTGATGGAAATGAAATTCTGGGTTTGGAAAGTGGTTGCCGATATTGAGACGGGTTCTGATCAGGTTTGCAGTAAATCGCTGAAGAATAGAAAGCGCTCGTATATGATAATGACATGCGGTTTTGGATCCGTGATTTGTGGATTTGAGGCTCGCTTCTGATCGTTCTGAAATTTGGGGTTGAAAGTGAAAAGCGATTTTGCTCAGTATCTGGCGGATTTTTTAGCAGCAGGTTCGAAACGGAATGTGATCAAGTATGACGATAAGAAATCACCGTTATTCAAATAGGTCTATTTCTGGCGATTTGTTGGAGCAATCGCAACTTATTGACATCCTATCATTTTACAGATTCCTAATTACGTATCTGAAAAATGCCATTTTTCGGATTGGCCGCCAGGTTTGTATGTGTAAGGGGCAATAAATTGACCATTTGGTCATTTTAACCTGGCACAATATATGGGTTCCCAATATTCTATTTATTATCAAGACTTTGGCAAGATAGGTTTGGCAAAGCACCACTCTGTGGCATTGCATATTTGTCGTAATTCGAAGCTGAATGTTTTCATCACTTTAACCCCGCTTTTCGCAGTGCGCTTACCACCCGCTCGCACTGCGTTTTATCTTTTTGAGCACATCTCTTGGCAAATTTTTCGAGAGAATAATTGGGATATATTCTAAGCACTTCAGCTGCCTCAATCTGAGCCTCCTCATCCCGTCCGGATAAACTATAAGTAAAAGCCAAAAACAATCGCGCAAACATGGCATTTGGTTCTTCACGGACAGCTCTTTCACACCATTTTATGGCCTGGTCGTATTGCCCATCAAAACAGTAAGCAAGTCCCAAAATGTATAAGTATACATTCGGTGGTATAGGATTAAGGCGTATCGCTGTCTGTAATTCCGAAATAGATTCCTTGTACTTGCCAGCTTCATTAAGAATCATACCATATCTCAGATGTGATTCAGCTGAATTGGGATTGAGGTCCACAGCCTTTTCCCCGTGGGCAAGGGCCTTATCGTACTGTCGTGTCATTGCAAATATCCAGCCCAAAAAGGCGTGGGCTTCAGCATAAGCGTCATTCAAATCAATAGCCTTTTGCAATAATTGCATAGCCTTCGCCATAGAAGCCTCGGGGGATTTACTCGTGCCAAACCACATGTCCAATATGTGCGTTTTTGATTGAACATAGTATGCCGAGGCATACCGTGGGTCTAAGGCAACGGCTTCCTCTGCCAATTTCCTTGCCAAAGCACAATCCTCTGGGGTATGTTTGTAAAAAAGCTCATTCGCCTTCAAGTACTTTAAATAGGCTTGAAGGTTATTTGTGCCTTTTGCAGCAACTCTTACTTCTTCCCCCTCCGTCAGTTTTACCTGCAAGGCCGAAATAATCTCTTTCGTGATCTCTTCTTGAACAGAAAATATGTCGCTCAGGTTTCCGTCATAGCGTTGCGCCCACAAGTGATGCCCGTTAATTGCGTCGACCAACTGGGCCGTTATTCGTATCCCGTCTCCACTCTTTCTAACGCTTCCCTCTAAAACATATCTTACACCCAAATCCTCACTAATTTCCTGAAATTTTATGGGTTTGCCTTTATATGTGAATGTGGAGTTTCGAGCAATCACAATGAGCTTTGGAACATTGCTAAGTGCAGTGATAATTTCTTCAGTGAGCCCGTCGCTGAAATAATCCTGCTGGGGGTCACCAGTCAGGTTGTCGAAAGGCAAGACAGCCAGGGAAGGTTTATCATTGCTGGAATAGGCCGCAATGCCCAGGTCGATGCTTTCGGTCTGATTGGGCGCTTTGTGGAGAGCGAGCCGCCAAACGACAATGGCTATGAGGATCGCTACCGCGACAGCTGCCCCGCTCCAAATGACTGTGTGGGTTTTAACCTGAAGCGGCCCGTTTAGCGAGGGCGTTTCTGCTTTCGCTGCAACCATTGATTCTTTCAAATCATTTTCGGTAGTGGACGGAATGTCGAGTCGATCGACAAACTCATCCCAAGCCGCTTTGTCCCGCAGATCGCCCAAGGTCAGCGAAATATCACTCAAGCCGACCAGTGCCTCACTAAATGCAAATTTGAACCGCCATTTGTTGTTTTCATCGTAGCCGAATAGGCTGGCCCAGACGTCGCATTCTGTCTCGGAACAGTGATACCTGTACCTCCCCCCTTTTTCGTAAGGAGTGATAATGTCTCGATCGAGGACCTTAAAGACCGCTGCCGACTCTAAATCCGGAAGCCGGTGACGCCAGGCCATATTGATTTTGGCCCACATGCCCTCCGCGTTCTTGGATGCGTTTTTGCCCGAAAGAGTCAGATCGAGCTGGGTAAGAATTTTCTGATGCCTGCGGATATGAATGTATTCCGACCTACCGCGCATTTTCATTTCAGTAATAATCAAGGCAATGACCGAAAAATAGAATCGCCTGGATGGGGTATCGAAGTGGACGACAAGAGGTGCTTTATCGTCGGGAAATTGAAGGGTGATTCGATATTCGGCCAGATCTAATTGGATGGATTCAAGCCTTTCCATGACGGCACCAATGGTATATCGAATGAAAAATTAAAAAACTTAACTGTTATAACCGTTCTACGCCTGTAATTCATATATATCGTAAATCATATCGCAATGGAAGGTAAAACAACAAAACCTCTCGAGATTGTTGTTCAATTGGAATCTACCCGTATGTTACCCACTCGTTCAACTGTTCTGCGGCAGAGGTTTAAATTATCGTACGCGGTTTCAGCCAATTAAAATAAACAAATCTTTTCAGTTCCAGCGTTAACTACCACGTTTTTGAACTATACCTGGTGGCAATTGCAAAATTACAAATTTTTAACGAAGGGAACTATCTGTTCGTTTTTGTCTGAACGTGTTGACAGGCCTTTTGAGTCTTTTGCTGTTTATTGCACGTACAGAAATTCGTGCTCGTGAAAGAATGCATTTCAACTTTATAGGGTCATTTTTGATTTTGTGAAACACTGATGAAGGTCTTTTGAAAGGAGGTGATGTTTTAATAATGCATCCGTTTGGGCGTTCTGCAATGAACATTGAGACGGGGTGTTTACATTTCAATTGTTAAAAACCTCAAAAATTGAAGGGAATTAAAAATGAAAAAGATTTTATATATTTCGATAATTGCCGCACTATCGATTATTATGTTTTCAGCAGTTGTATCGGCTGGTGACTATCGCTGGGGGAGGTTCCACGGAGTCTATGAGATGACCGCCCAGGGCACCGCCCTAATTTCAACCGGGGGATTCACAGAAACAGCGGATGGCTTTATTGCGAATGGTCCTCACGTCTGGGGTATCGTAGACAGGGCTTATGGAACTTGGATATTCAAAAAAAACGGGACCGGTACGGCAGAGGGCAGGAACTTCGCATTTGACCTGCCACCCGGCCATCCCGTTCATGGACCGAGGGCACGTGACAATGATTTTTATTTTGAATTTGAGTATGAAATTACGGATGGGGGTGCGATTCATGTCTGGGTTACCACCCCAGGCCTCACCATGTTGGAAATGGAAGGCATGGTTTCTAAGGACCGCAAGACTATGACCCTCAATAATACTTATACACGTTTTAACCCTAACACGATTTTTATGGCCACGCGTGTCCTGATCCAGGTCCAGAATAATTAGGAAGAAGATAACACTATTGGTTACTCTTCCGATCCTACACCAGACAACGTGGCTTAAGGTTGCGAATGTCAAAAAGAGTATCATTTCCGCGGTCAAATTTTTGATGCCATTATTTGATTTTAGCTGATCGTCTTAAGGCAGAGCTCGCACCGGCTCTGCCTTTTTCTGAAATACATATGCCTCCAACAGTCCTGAAATAATCAGGAGCCACCAAAAACGACAGGTACCAATACCATATCTGAGATTTGACCAAGGTGTTAATAAATTGAGAATACCTTGCACGGCGGTGCCGTGTCAATTGCTGTGATAGATGGGTTTCGGCTTGCCGGCCGGAATTTTCCTAAGGATACGGATACGTACAGGGTATCAAGCTACTGAAAATCAGTTTCGGGTGAAGTTAGGAAATTTATTTTTTTCGTTTCGTATATAGAACTATTCTACCTTGTCACCCTTCGCCTCAATTTGGTCGCACCCTGCGGACCCCTTCATTGATACACTCTGCCAGAACAGATCGATCAGGTTCACAGTTGCGTTGATCACGATTTTGATAATTGCGGCTCCGCCTGGCGATCCATAGGCCACCAGCGGCTGTTGGGGATTGCGGAAAATCATGGTCGGCGCCATGCTGCTGCGAGGGCGTTTGAAGGGAAGCCGTTGACCAGGGCAAGGCCGTTTATGAAAACCATTTTAGCACAAGCCAGCGGCGGAAGTTTATTCCCGAGCCAATCGTTTTATTTCAGCTTTGTTGATTGTGCCCCATTAGTTCTGTATGCTGGGAAAAAAGAACTTCTCAACCGGCAGATCTGCCTGAAAAAGCCGCGATTAATTCCGGGGCCACAGTGCAGCCGCTGCTGCGTTTCATCAAACCTTTCACACGAATCCGCCAAGGAGCACCGCCATGATGCCGAAGCCATCGCAACGGTACCGTTCTGTCTGGCCGCTGGGCCTGGTTTTACTTCTCCTCGTCGCTTGCAGCGAAAAACCCGCCCCTGCGTCCGTGGCCACCCGTCCGGCACCCCCTGCCGGCACCTTGGAACAAACAACGCCACAGCCGGTCATCGACCGGGAGCAGGCGCGTCGCGACTTCGCGCAAACACCGTTCCAGGTGCTGCGGATCGGCGAGCGCGAGTGGAACGGGGCCCCGGCCCTGGCGGTCACCTTTTCCATACCGCTGGACCCGGAGGTGGTGCTGGAACGCCACCTGAGCGTGTTGGACGGGCAGCAGCAACCGGCAGCGGGCGGCTGGATACTCGATGGGTCGGCCACAATGGCCATTTTCCCGTTTGTCCTGCCGGAAACCCGCTACCAGGTGCGCGTGGCCGAAGGCCTGACCGCCATCACCGGCGCATTGCTCGCCGATGCCCACACCCAATGGGTGGCCACCGCAGCCTTGCCGCCCATGGTGCGTTTTACCAGCCGCGGCGCGCAGCTCTCACCCCGGCTGACCGATGGACTTGAGATTGAAGCGGTGAATGTGGCTGCCGTCGATCTGGACCTGTGGCAGGTGCGGGAGGACCGGATAAGCGCTTTTGTGGCCAGCCCCCTGGGCAGCCATCAATCCGACATGCAGCAGTTGCAGCAGATCGCGGCGCTGCAATACAGCGCACGGTTCGATCTGGGGGCCGAGCCCAACCATCGTCGGCGCCACCTGTTGCCCATGCTGGGCTTGAAGCCCTTGGAGACGCCCGGGGTCTGGGTGGCCGTGATGAAGGCGGCCGGGGACTATCCCTGGCAGTATGCCACCACCTGGTTCACGGTCAGCGACCTTGGGTTGCACGTGCGCCGGTACCAAACCCAGATGCTGGCCTGGGTGCATGGGTTGACCGATGCAAAAGCCCAAGCGGGGGTGGAAATCGAGTTGCTGGATGCCCGCGGCACGGTGCTGCGCAGGGTTACCAGCAACCCGCAGGGCGCGGCGGTGTTCGAAGGGGTGGAGACCAACGGCGCCCTGGTGCTGGCCCGCAAAAACCGGCAGTTG
The DNA here is from genome assembly GCA_046484885.1 of Desulfosarcina sp. Classification (GTDB taxonomy): domain Bacteria; phylum Desulfobacterota; class Desulfobacteria; order Desulfobacterales; family Desulfosarcinaceae; genus Desulfosarcina. Next base: position 5,771 of record JAWOIA010000029.1, read on the forward strand.
GCGCTGGTCTCCCTGCAGCGGCCGGCACTGGATCTGAGTGAGTTCGGATTGCCGGGACGTCCCCAGCGCCCGCTGGAGTTGTTTATCTACGCTCCGCGCGACCTCTACCGCCCCGGGGAGACCGTAGTGCTCAATGCCTTGCTTCGCGATCACGATGGCCGCCAGGTCACCCCCCAACCGGTGCAGGCGACCCTTTCACGGCCCGATGGCCGGGTTTACCGCAGTTTTGCCTGGCAGGGGGACCGGCAGGGCTTCTATTCGACTCAAATCACGCTGCCGGCCGACACCCTGACCGGCAAGTGGCAGTTTCAAGCCACCGTCGGCAATGGCGATCCGTTTGACTACCCCATTCACGTGGAAGATTTTCTGCCCGAGCGCATGCGCCTGGAAGTGAGTGACGACCTGCCGGTGGCGCCGCCACTGACCACCCACCCGGTCCTGGGCGTTCGGGGCGAATACCTGTGGGGCGCGCCGGCGGCCGGCAACCGCCTGGAAACCACCCTGCGGATTTCCCCAGCGCGTAAGGTTTCCGCCCGTTTCGCCGACTTTCTGTTCGGCACCACCACACCCGATCTTCAGGAAACCCTCGAACTGCCGGCTCAAACCCTGGACGACGCCGGCCACACCACCTTGCCACTGCCCAATCACTGGACATCCGCCGATCGGCCCATCCAGGTACAGGCCATCGTCAGCCTGTTCGAATCCGGAGGCCGGCCGGTAACCCGCACCTGGCAGACCGTACTGTGGCCCTCCCCCACCCTAGTGGGCCTTCGGCCCCTGTGGGACGGGCCCATCGCCGACCCGCAGGACCAGGCCGGCTTCGAACTGATCCACATCGACGGCGAAGAGCACCTGCTGGGCATGGACCATCTGGCGGTGAGCCTGGTCCGGGAAAACGAACGCTATTACTGGCGCTGGGGTGATGATGGCTGGAGCCGGCAGCAAAGCCCGGCCGAGCAGACGGTCTATACCCGCGTGGTCAGCTGGACGGACGGGGAGCGGCTGAACCTGAGCGTGCCGGTCGAGTACGGCCAATACCGCATCGAACTGCATGACCGGCACGGCCGCCTGATGGCCGGCCACCGCTTTTTCGCCGGCTGGCGCTGGGATGGTGAGCAGGGCGGTCAAGGCGCACGGCCCGAGCAAGTGACGCTGCGTTGGGATGCCTCGGCCTACGGGCCGGAGAGCCTCGCCACGCTGATTTTGCAAGCCCCCTTTGACGGCCATGCCCTGGTGACGGTGGAGGGCGATGCGCTGCTGTGGCAAGGCACCGTTCAAACGACGGGCGGGGAAGCCCGCATTGAGATCCCGGTGCCGGCCGCCTGGGAGCGCCATGACCTGTATGCCACGGCACTGTTGCTGCGGTCCGGGCAGCGTGCCCGATCCGACACCGAGCAGCGCATGCCGCGTCGTGCCTGGGGCATGCGCCACCTTCCGCTGGCACGCGATGCCCGCAATTTGGGCCTCTCCATCGAGGCCCCCGAACAGGTGTTGCCGGAGAGCCGGCTGGTGGTAAAAGTGCAAATCCAGTCCGCGCCGGACGATGCGCCGGTGGCCGTGACCCTGGCCGTAGTGGACACCGGGGTGTTGAGCCTGACGCGTTTCAAGACCCCCGACCCCTTCGAATGGTTTTTCGGACAACGGTCTTATACCGCCGCATTGCGCGACACCTACGGCGACTTGATTGAGATCAGCCAGGCGGCAACCGCGCGCCAGCGTTTCGGCGGCGATGCCGATCTGGCCCGGGGCGGTGACGCCCCCCGGAGCGAGGTCCAGATCGTGGCCCTCTTTTCCGGCAAAGTGATGCTCGATGAAAGCGGACGCGCCGAGATTCCGCTGGAACTGCCCTATTTCAACGGTGAGCTGCGCCTCATGGCCGTGGCCTTCGATGCCCGGCGGGTCTCCCATGCGGAGCGAACCCTCAAAGTGGCCGCACCGGTGGTGGCGGAGATCAATTTACCCCGCTTCCTGGCCCTGGGCGACCGTATCGACGCGCTGTGGGACATCCAGAACCTGCTGCCGGAGAACCGCACGCTGAGCGTCGAGATTCAAAGTGATGCGGCCTTGGGCAGCCGGCAGGCCACCCATCCGCTCAGCCTGGATGGTAAGGGGCGCACCCGCCTGCGCTTGCCGGTGACGGCGGAGGCGGCGCAAGGGCAGGGCGAACTGCGGCTGGTCCTGCGGGATACCGACGGATTGGAACCGCAAATAGCCATCGACCGTCGCTGGAGACTGGGGCTGCGCCCGCCGTATCCGGCCGAACGCCGGGTGCGCCAATGGGCGATTCCGCCCGGAGAGGCGCTTGCCCTGGCGGATCCGCTGACCGCCACCGTGCTGCCGGACACCCTGGCCGCACGTCTGGTGATCGCCTCGGTGCCGCCCCTGGACCTGGACGACCATTTCCAGCACCTGGTGCAATACCCCTACGGTTGCCTGGAGCAGACCAGCAGCCGGTTATGGCCCCTGATCCTGGGCAGTGCCGAGGATTGGCAACGCTACGGGCTGCAGCATCCCCACACGGTTCTGACGGGTGATCGCGACACGGCCATCGCCCAGGCCATCGGTCGCATCGCCGGCATGCAGCGCCACGACGGCAGTTTCGGCGTATGGCGCAATGACAGCGAAGAGGCTCACTGGTTGACGGTGTACGCCACCGATCTGCTGCTTACGGCCAGGCACCAGGGCCATATGGTGGACGCCGGCATGCTGGCCAAAGCGCTTGCGCGCATCGGCCAGTACATCACCGCCCAGCAGGGGATTTCCGATGAAAACCGTTGGTACAGCGAGGCGCCGGAGCACTATCGACTGTCCTATCGAGCCTATGCCGCCATGGTGCTCTCCGGTGTTCAGCAGGCGCGGCTGGCCGACGTTCGCCAGCTCTACGATCAACACGCCGCAACCGCGCGCTCGCCCCTGCCGCTGGCCCAGTTGGCGTTGGCCCTGGAACGGCTCGGCGACATGCGCCGGGCGTCCGAAGCCTGGCAAAAAGCCCTGACCTGGAGCGAGGTAAAACGCTTTTACGGGGGGGATTATGGCTCGCCGGTACGGGATCTGGCCTGGACACTGCTGCTGAGCCAGGAAAGCCGCTTGCTGGCGCAGCCCGACCAGCAGGCGCTGCAGCCCTGGCAATTGGTTTTCCCGTTGCAGCAGGCCATGCGCGACCAGCGCTGGCTCTCCACCCAGGAGCGCATGGCGCTGTACCGGCTGGCACTGCTGTTGGAACAGCGCGCCGGCACCGCCTGGACCGCCGAATTGCGCAGCGGGCCCGATGCAGCGCCGGACCCATCCGCCGGCACCGCCGGTGGCGCGCCACCCACGCCGGACGAACCGCTGCAGATCGCGTCCGACCGGCAGTGGGGGTGGTACTGGGGGGGCGGCACCTGGCCCGGCCGGGCTGAACTGGTCAACACCGGCACTGCTCCCTTGTATGTCACCTTCGCCGTGCAGGGGTATCCCCGCCAGGCACCCCTGCCAACCAGCGAGGGGTTGCAGGTGGAGCGCCTGTTCTACAATCTAAAGGGAGAACCCTTGGCAACCAGCACCTTGACAAGCGGCGACTGGGTGCTGGTCCGGCTGCGGGTGCGTACCTCGGAACGTTCAGTTGACGTTCCCGATGCCCTGGTAGTGGATCTGCTGCCGGCCGGACTCGAACTGGACAACCCGCAGCTGGTCACCGCCACCCGTTTCGACGATGTCGTGGTGGCCGGCCGCCCAGTCCACCAGTGGCAGGAGCAGACGCGAATTGCCCATCAGGAATTCCGCGATGACCGCTACGTGGCGGCCGTGGCCTTGGACGGCTATCAGCCGGCCGAACTCTTCTACCTGGCGCGGGCGGTGACCCCCGGTCAATTCGTGGTGCCCCCTACCCAGGTCGAAGATATGTACCGGCCCGCAATGCGGGCTGTGGGACAGACGCCGGGTATCTTTACGATTCGGGATCGGGTTGTTCCGGGCAGGAATGAAG
>JAWOIA010000088.1:0-7010 GCA_046484885.1 Desulfosarcina sp.
TTGGAGAAATGCCTGACTCCCTGGGCATTCGTCCAGGTGTAGATGGTATCCGCCGCCAGGCTGTCGCCGGCCAGCAACAGTAATAGGGTTAAACTGAAAAGGACGGTTCGACGCATACACACCTCCTGATACGAGTAAGAACCGGGTTGATCGGTTCGACAACAGTGGGAGCGGCATCTGCGAAATAGATAGTGTCCATCCATAAACGGTTATTTCGCCCGATATCGGCGTTATGCTCAAAATTTTATCCTCGGAATATCAACGATATGCCTGTGGTAAAATTTTTCGCATGCCTTGATCTCGACCAAAATTCCTCGTTTCTGGATGGACACTGATATGGTCGCTTTTTGCAATAATGCCCGTACGCTGCGTTGCGCTGGCTCCCTGACCCTGCGACCGAGAGCCGATGGGGTGCCCCCTTTATCAGAGTCAAGCCAGGAATCAGGCCCAAAATCGGTCCAGCCCCGGTGGTTCAATCGGCTGCGGCGGCCAGCAGCCGTTGAGTCAGCACGTGGCCCAAAACGGCCTGGCTCTCGGCGTCCAGATAGGTTGCGGCGCGCTTTTGAAACAGCAGTGAGAGCGCGGCCGGAAAATCGTCGTCGGCATCGTTGAAAACCAGCAGCAGGGACACTTTTGGCAGTGGGGTGAATTGGCGGCACAAGTCGCCCGGAATAGCGGGTTCGGGCTCAGCGCTACCGAGGGACCGGCACGCTTTGTCCAAGGCGCCCATGCGACCGGAAAAGGTTTTGGCCAAGGGCCCCTCCACGGTGTCGGCCCAGAATACGGTCAAGGGGCCGGCATCGGGAAGGTCGCGGTAGGCGGTCCACTGCATCTGCCTGGGTTCGAAGGGTGGTGCCATGATCAGGTAGCGGCAGATCACAACGCAATCGGCAAAATCGGGCCGCTTGCCGGTCTCGTCGGTGAGTCCCTCAGGGGTGTATCGAATGGTGCGGTCAAAATAGGGTATCACCACCGCGTCTGCCTCCACCCGGATTCCCAGCAGGTCCGCCTTGTCTGAAAAACGCATGGATTTGAGTTGCTTCAGATAATTGAAGTAGGTGACGTCGTAAACCGGGCTGGTGGTGAAGCGGCTCATGGTCGGCTCCTTCTACTTTCCCAAAATCATCAGCAACGGGATTACCACCAGACCGACAAGGGCCAGATGCAGGCCGTTTAACACCCGCTGGTACTGGTGTCGTGCAGCTGGGTCGCTCTCTTGCAGGATCAGCTGTTTAAACCTGCGATAGTCCGTGATCCAATCGGTCATCAAACTCACACGATGGCCTTTTGCCTTGAGGGCCATCTTGATCTGCTGCAAACCGTGCAGCGTAAAAACGATTGCTCCGATCAGTCCGATGTGCAGCCAATTCATTGTCGCCCCCTTTTTTCCCATTTTGAAACCCTGCCGGCTTGCCGATCTTAGCGCGTCACCGCTGTCAGATGTCGTTGTGCATCGTCCATTGTAGCGCAACGGCATCTTTCGGGGTGCTGCAGCAAGCTCAACCCAGTTCAACCAAGCCAACCAATCAAACCGCCGCAAGCGTCTCTTTACGCCCCGGCCCAAAAGGGTCGCCGATCACCACGGTTCCGGCCACCAGACACTGCAGTCCGAAAGGAAGATACCCGCCGTAGCCTAAAATCGGCATCTCAAACAGATGGAAGCGTTGGACAAAAGGGATGGTGTAAGTCCAGCGGGCCAGGCTGAAGCTGTTCCACATCTCCCAGAAAAACCCGCAGGTCAACGCCGCCAGGGCCGGAACCACCAGCGGTCGCCAATCTCCGCGCTGCAAAGAAGCCAGGGCGGTCGGTTGACCCGACAAGCGCTGGATCGATAGGGCGATCAGCAGGGGCGCGACCCACAGCAGGGCAAAGAGTTGATCGGGAAAGATCCCGATCAAGGCCAGCCCGCTTGCGGCTGCAGCCAGGGTTGCAACCGCAATCCAGGGCGACGCGGGCAGGTCGATCGGCCGGCAGCGGGCCAACCCTTTTGAAAGGGTCGGAAAGGTGTGCAGCAGCGCCATGACGCTGAGTACGCCCGGCAGCACCGTGGCAAAGGCCAAACTGGAAAAGCCGCTGTAGGCTCCCGGCCCCAGACCTTCGATGCCGGTGTAGTACCAATTCTGGACGAAGCGGTTGAGGTACTCGAAGAGCCACCAGAAAGCGGCGCTGGCCGGGAAAAGCATCAAAAACCCGCGCGGCCGGCGCAGGATCAAACAGCTGCCGCTGCGCTGGACGGTCAGGGCGTTGACCAGGAGGATAAAGCCCAACCAGATGGGCAGAAAGGTGTGGGGCTGAAAAAGGCGGAACCAGGCGAAGCGCTGCCAGGCCATGAACCAGGATGCCAGGCACAGGACCAGGCCGGCCCAGCCCCACCAGGGAAACCGCCCCGGATTCGGCCGACCGGCCGCACCGGCGGATGTGCCGGCACCAGGCGGGCCAATGGGTTGTTTGACCCCGCCCCGACGAAGCCGGTAATCTATTCGGGGGCCGGCAGCAGTCGGCTCCCCCATCGATTCCCGCCAGCGTCGTCGCCCGCAGGTAACCGCTCCCGCCAGGACCCCAACCAGCAGCAGGTCGATGACCGCAAAAAAAACAAACCAACCCCATGAGAAACCGGCAGGTGTGACATAGCGGGTCTGCGGCGGTATCTCGAGGTAAGGGGCGATCTCGTGGCCGGCAGCCAAGAGACCCAGCAGGGGCAGCGCCATCAGCAGGAGGAAACTCAGCGGCCACCGGATCATGTCGTCACCCAATTTGAAGCGATCGTCCACCGGCTAGCGTCACCGGCCTAGCGAATCCAGGAGATGACGGTGGTTCCGAGCACGATGGCAACGATCCCCGTCAGCCGGTGACTCTGGTTGGAAAAGTCGTTGAGCCAATCTCGGCTGGCTTCAAAAAAACCGCCGGGATTGAAATAGATCAGGGCGCCTTTGACGATGCCCAGCACGCCAATCAACCCGATGAACCAGGCGTGGGTGGTCGATGAGGCGGCAAAGAGCAGCAGCAGGCCGGCAACGGCCGGAATCATGGCCAGCCACATGCGTTCCACCCGGCGCAGCAACCCCTGCCAGAAAACCTTGTAGTCATCTGTGTAAAGAATAGCCAACACCCCCGCTGCAATCCACAAGAACCCCAACAGGTAAATTACGTATTTCATTTTTGTCGTGTGCCCCTTTCTACACGCTTGGTTAGAGTGCGATGTTAAACTCGTATTAATATCAGTCCACCGCGTCTTAATCAACCATCATGTGTCGGGTTCACACGGTTTGCCCCGCCCACTGCGACCCGGCCCAATGGTGTCGACCGCTTCGACAACCGGCCCGGCACGGGTAATTGGCCAAATGTACAATTTTGGAAACAATTCTGATGTTTACAAATGAGTTGCGGTGCGTTAAGGTGGTGTCGACAAAGCCGGGCGCATAAAGGCCCCGCAAAGGCAGGACCCCAAGATTGATGAACTCGTAAAAAGTCGGATTTTCAGACGGCGCCGTAACAAGTTCGCAGGCAAGGCGCGCAAATCCCGAGGAATACCGCTTTCGCGGGTGCCGTAGGCAGCGTACTTAAAGGTACGTCGCAATGACGAGGGATGCAGCGCAACGCCGCATCCGGACTTTTTACGGTGCCGTCAAGATTAAACCGACATGGTTCGGCATCGACAGGTTCGGTGGTTTTATCGATCGGGAGCTGTTTGCGAAGCCGTCAAAAGATGACTCCGACGTAACCGACAAAACTGTCGCCCGGGCTTATGTCATAACTGCTGGCGTAGTCAAGCTTCTCGCCCTGTTGGGCGCCGAGCGCTTTGGCGGCGGCAATAGCCGCCGCCGCCGCTCCGCAGCAGCAGGCGTTTTGATTGTCCAGGCCTTCGCGCAGGACGGCCTGGGGGTCCATACGAAGCATGGCGTCGATGACCCGCCGGTCGTTTTCCTGGCGCGCCCAGGCCACGGCCGGTGGTCCATGCCCCTTGGGGGTGAATCCGTAATTGGGGCCATAGTGGGTCAGATCCGTCGAGCCCAAAATGACAATGTCCAGGTCGATCTCCCGGGCGATCGCAACCACGGATCGGGCCACGGCGAGCGTCTCGGCGGTGGGCGGTACACCCATGGCGACCACCCGGGCGTTCTTGAAAAAATAGCGGATAAAAGGCATCTGCAACTCGATGGTGTTGTCACGCTGGAAACGGGTGGTGGTTTCCAGCTCGAAGGGGTGGCGTCGGATCAGTTCGCCGGCCAGGCGCGTATCCACCGCAAGGGGGCCGAAGGGGGTTTGCCAGTGGCCTTCGGGCATCATGTAGCGGGGCGAACCCCTGTGCAGGTGCATGCCGAACACCACCACCACATCGGGTGATGTCGATTGCGACAACCGGTGGATGACGTTGCTGGCGACGCTGCCGGAAAAGGTCCAGCCGGCGTGGGGCACGATGCCGCCCACCGGGTTGGCCAGGGAGGGCGGCTGGTTCGGGCCCGCTGCGAGGAACTGTCGGATCTGATCTTCGCAGGCCCGGCTGCCGGCCGGGTACCAGGCGCCCGAAAAGACCGATTTTCTCAGATTCATGGCAGTGGCCTCCTAATCTAAGGCTTGAACGGCGACCTTAGATTGCAGTCCAAGCAGGGTTGTCGACGACAAAAGCTTGTCATAGAAAAACGACCTGGTCACGCTTTTTTTTGGCAGGATCGTGCTTATTCTGCGGCGTGAAACCAAAAAGCCTGTTTCGGATGCCGGCGGTCAGCTGTTAGCGTCGTTGGGGAACCGCGACCGCTTACCCTTTATACCCTGGAGGAAGCCATGTGGGATTACACGGAAAAAGTCAAAGATCACTTTCTCAATCCACGCAACGTCGGTTTCATCGATGATTTTGATGGAATCGGTGAGGTGGGTTCCTTGGCTTGTGGTGATGCGCTCAAGCTCACCTTCAAGCTCGATCCAAAGGAGCGGATTACCGACGCCAAGTTCCAGACCTTCGGCTGTGCCAGCGCGATCGCTTCGTCATCGGCCTTGACGGAGATGATCAAAGGCATGACCCTGGAGAAGGCGGCCACGGTTACCAATGAAGATATCGCCGAATATCTGGGCGGGCTGCCCAAGGAGAAAATGCACTGCTCGGTCATGGGGCGCGATGCCCTGGAAAGGGCCATCGCTTACTTTCGCGGCGAAGCCGAGAAAAAAATCGAGGGCGAGATCGTCTGTGAGTGCTTTGGGGTCACCGACAAGCAGATCGAACGGGCCGTCAACGAGAACGGCCTCACCACCATCGAAGCCGTCACCGATTACGTCAAGGCCGGCGGCGGATGCGGTCACTGCCACGACAAGATCCAATCGATCATCGATTCGGTTATGGGCAATGTTCCCCGGGCGGCCAAAAAACCGGAAGCCCTGACCAATATCCAGAGGATCAAGATGATCGACGCCACGCTGGAAAGGGAGATCAAGCCGGCCTTGAACCAGGACGGCGGGGACATCGAACTGGTGGATGTGGACGGCAACCGGGTCATGGTGAAACTGCGGGGGACCTGCGCTTCGTGCAGCAAATCCCAGATCACGCTGAAGCATTACGTGGAGTCAAAATTGAAGGATCTGGTCTCCCCGGATCTGGTCGTCGAGGAGGTTTAGCCCATGAAACCCATCTATGTGGACAACAATGCCACCACCCGCGTCGCCCCGGAGGTGGTGGCGGAGATGCTGCCGTATTTTTCGGAACAGTACGGCAACCCCTCCAGCATGCACACGTTTGGCGGCAGCGTGGGCGCCCCGGTCAAAGCGGCGCGTGAGCGCGTGGCCGCACTCCTGGGGGCCCAGCCGGGGGAGATCCTGTTCACCAGTTGCGGTACCGAGAGCGACAGCACGGCCATTCACGCCGCCCTGCGTTCCCATCCCGACAAGCGGCACATCATCACCACCCGTGTCGAGCACCCGGCGATCAAAAACCTCTGCGAATACCTGGCCAAGAATGGCTATCGGATCACCTTCGTCCCGGTGGACCGCCAGGGTCGTCTGGACCTTGATTTCCTGATGCGCAATCTGTCCGACGACACGGCCGTGGTCAGCGTCATGTGGGCCAACAACGAAACCGGAACCCTTTTCCCCGTCGAGGAGATCGCCCGCCAAGCCAAGGAGCGGGGCATCGTCTTTCACACCGACGCAGTCCAGGCCGTGGGCAAAATCCCCATTGACATGTCCCGTTCCGCCATCGACATGCTCTCCATTTCAGGACACAAGCTGCATGCGCCCAAGGGCATCGGGGTGCTATACCTGCGCAAGGGCACCAAATTCGCCCCTTTCCTCATGGGGGGCCATCAGGAGGCCGGCCGACGGGCCGGCACCGAGAACACCGCCGCCATCATCGGGATGGGCCGCGCCGCCCAGCTGGTCATGGAATCCATGCATGATGAAAATACCCGCGTGCGGGCCTTGCGGGACAAGCTGGAGCGGGAACTGCTCCAGCGCATCCCCAACAGCATGGTCAACGGCGACCCGGACAACCGGCTGCCCAACACCACCAGCATCGCATTCGAGTACGTTGAGGGGGAGGCTATCTTACTGCTGATGGACCAGCACGGCATCTGCGCCTCATCGGGATCGGCCTGCACCTCCGGGTCCTTGGAGCCATCTCACGTGCTGCGGGCCATGGGCGTACCCTTCACCGCGGCCCACGGTTCCATCCGCTACAGCCTGAGCATTTACAACACTGAAGCCGAGATCGATTTCATTATCGACAAGATGCCGCCCATCATCGAGCGCCTGCGCAGCATGTCCCCGTTCTGGCTGCAGGCGCGCAGTGCATCCTGACGGGCTGCCGGCCACGATCGCTTGCGGCGATGTGGCCGAGGTTGCCGGCTTGGCCTGTGAGGGGAAATTTAAAAATTGAATCGTGACACCAACCACCTCGTGATTGCCGTGGACGGATCGGAAAACTCCCGGCGGGCGGTGGACTATGTGGGGGGGCTTCTGGGGGGTCTGGGCGGGTTCACCCTAACTGTGCTGCATGTCATTCACGCACCGGGTGAGGACTTTTT
>JAWOIA010000142.1:0-7714 GCA_046484885.1 Desulfosarcina sp.
TGGACAAGAATAGCGGCAAACATAAAGACCCAGGCGCGGCGCCCAGGGTCTATGGTGGTCCACACCTGCGCGGCGCGATCTTGACCTTGATAAAAAAACCGCTTTGTGGTTTGAAAGCGGCCAGCAACTCATACACACGAACGATTAACAGCAGCAACCAACCCCGCCGAGCGCGCAGCGGACAGGAGAACCCCGGCATGAAAAAATTGATTTTGATCGGCATCATCGCCTTACTGGCAGTTTGCGGCTGTGCCGCACCCCAGACTAAAACGGAAAAAGGCGCCGCCTATGGGGCTGTCGGTGGCGCGGTGGCCGGTGCCGTGTTGGGCCAGGTCATCGGCCGCGACACCCAAGGCACCCTGATCGGTGCCGCTGCCGGCGCTGCCGTGGGGGCGGCCGCCGGTGCCGGTGTCGGCAGCATGATGGACGCCCAGGAAGCCGAAATGCGCGATGCCCTGGCCGCATCCGAGGCTGCGGCCGTGAGACGGGAAGGGGACCTGTTGGCCATTACGCTGAAAGGCGATGTCACCTTCGATGTCAATTCGGTCGCCGTGCGCCCCGGCCTTTACAACGAATTGGACCGGATCGCCCAGATTTTGGTCAGTTATCCCCAGACCTCGATTCTGGTGGAAGGCCACACCGACGGCACCGGTAGCGACGCCTATAACCAAGGGCTTTCCGAACGCCGGGCCGAAAGTGTGAAACGGCTGCTGGTGGACCGTGGGGTCCAGGACTATCGGATCCAGACCGTCGGGTACGGCAAGAGCCGCCCCGTGGCCACCAACGCCACCCCGGAGGGGCGCCAGATGAACCGTCGCGTCGAGATTCGCATCAACCCCAACGTTCAGGGGTAGCCGCGCCGGCCCTGTTGCCCCCGAGGCCGCTTCCGACCGCGTCGATCGGCCGGGGACCCCTCAATGGGTGTTGTCCGGACCGGTCCGGTGCGCCGCATGGACCGTGCCGCCCCAGGTTGCCGACGACTGGAACGCCGCGCTTCCCGCCGCTAAAAAACTAAAACGATTGAACTTATTTCTGAAACCGGTGTCTAAAACCATACAAAACCGAGTGGTCAGCGACGAGGAGTTGGTCCTGCGGCTGCAGCGGGGGGATGCGTGGACCTTTCAGCTGCTGGTGCGTCGGTTCCGCAAGCCTCTGTTTGCGATCGCTTTCGGGATCACCCTTGACGCCGATGAGAGCAGGGACATCGTGCAGGAGGTCTTTTTGGAGGTTTACCGCAGCATTGACCGTTTTCGAGGGGATTCGTCCCTGGGCACCTGGCTGCGGCGTATCACGGTCAACCGCTGTCTGAACTGGAAACGGCGCTGGGCCCGCCGCTTCAAGTGGCGGCACTTTTCCGTCGATGACAGCGGGGGTCAGGCCGCGGATCTTCCCAGCGACGCGCCCTCCCCAGAGAGCCACCTGATGCGGATTGAAATGCAGCGGGAGATCGACCGTGCCTTGAAACGCCTGCCCGACCAGGCCCGGGCGGTCTTCATTCTCAGGGAGGTGGAGGGGCTTTCCTATGAAGCCATCGCCGAAATCGCCGGCATCAAGCTGGGAACGGTGCGATCCCGATTGTATCACGCACGGCGGCAGTTGCAAACGATCCTGCGGCCGCTGGTCAAGGAGGACAAATGAGCCACACCCCCGTTGATGGCTGCGATGAGCAGCGCCTGGATCGATTGGTCGACGGTGATCTGGGCGTCGATGAAAGAACGCGCCTGCAACGCCACCTGACAGACTGCCGGAGCTGCCGCCGCCAGGCGGCCGCCTTGGCGGCTGTGTCGCGGCAGGTTCGGGACCGGGTTGAGCAGGCCACGCAGCAGGTCGATTTTTCAACACTTGAAAAAGCGGTGATAAATGGTGCCCATCGACAGCACCGTTACCAGCCTGCCCCCGCCAACTGGCTTCCAGGGCTGAAAATCTCCCTGCCGGTTGCCGCCGCCGCCGTCCTGCTGGTGTTTTGGGCCTATTCCCATTTCTTGGGCGCTGCGGCGCCGGCACCCAGCGCCATCATTAATTCTTTTACAGGACCCATGTCATCTGTTATGATCTTCGAGACTCCCCAAACCCGACAGACCATCATCTGGTTCAAGGAAGATGCCGGTGCAGACAGTGAGCCCAATGCGGTTTAAACCGCTCTGGTTGTCGATCGCCGCGGTCCTGCTGATCGCCGGGTTGGAAACGCTCCAACCGGCCCTTGCTGCATCGGTCTGCCGGATCCGTGTGGACACCATTCTGGCCGCCCGCAATGACGCCGGGGTCGATCCGCAACTCGGCGCGCACATCGGCGAGCTGCAGGCCATGTTTGCCTACACCTCCTACCGCCTGCTCAGCAGTAAAAGCCTCGTTCTGGAGACCGGTCAGTCGGGTATCGTCGATCTGCCCGATGAGCGCCGCCTGAAAATTACGCCCCAAACCGTTCAAGGCGACCGGGCCGACATAGTGCTGCAGATGCTGCGGCGCAAACGGACCGTTTTCCAGACCCAGATTCAGCTGCTCAACCGGGGCAGCTTGTTCGTGGGGGGGCCTGAGTATCGAGACGGCAACCTGATTTTTCAAATTTCAAGCGTGCATTGAACTCCGACCAACCGCGCCTTGTCCCCCAGACCGAACCCGGGCGCGGCCAGCCGGCCCCGCAAGTGCCCCTTTGCGGCGGGCGGCCCCGCCTGCGGCCGTCGTCGGGCAGCGTATTCGCAGCCGCCCGGTGGAAAAAAAACGCACACCGAAGTGAACTTCTTTTGCCAAACGGTGTCTATGGGGGGTAAAGACAGCGCCATCTTCCCTGGTGCTGCAGCAAGCTCGCCAATCGCTCAACTCAGGAACGCGAAAGGAGCTCGACCATGAAAATAAAACCGACGCTTATCACCGTGACGATCCTTATTTTCGCAATGAGCCTGGCGGCATCATCCGTCCTGGCGGGCAGCAAACAGCGCCACCGCTGGGAGGGCGTCGCCATCGGTGTGGGGGCCGCAATTCTGGGCCACGCCATCATTCAGTCCCACAGGGCCGAACCGCAGCGTCCGGTGGTGCGCACCCATCCGCAGCCCGGCTATCGCCCGCACCACCCTGCCGGGCAGCGCAAGGGCCACTGGGAGTGGCGCAGCGTCTGGGTGCCCCCGAACCATGAAACGGTCTGGAACCCGGGCCATTACAACCACAAGGGCCGGTGGGTGCCGGGGCATTGGATACACGTGCAAACCACCGATGGCCACTGGGCCCAGGCGCGGGTGTGGGTGGCGCGCGGCCGCGCGCCCTATTGAACCCGAACCGGCGCCGTCAGCGGCCGACGGTCCCCGGCGCGCTGAGCGGCCCCAAAGGGGATTCGCGCCATGGACCAGCGATTGGACTTTCGGAGCGCCACATCCATGGGGATCACCCTCTATTTCAGCAATCAGCTGATGCCGCTGGCAGAGAAGCTTCATGACAACCTGACACCGGCCGGGGCCGATATCCTGCAGCCGGCGCTGGTCGTTGTGCCCAACATGAACCTGTCCAAGTGGATCAAGCTGACCTTGGCCCGCCGGGCCGCCATTTTCATGAATGTAGAATTTGCGTACCTGGAAAAGGGGCTCTGGCACATGCTGCGCTCCCTGGGCGCCGCTTCGGGACCGCAGCCTGAAATGCTCGACCAGGCCGATCGCCACACCCTGCTCTTTTTCATCCTCATGTCTGCCGAGCAGGGCGGCAGCGACCTGAATCCCGTCACCACCTATCTGGGACCGGCTGAGGGGGGGGCGGGCGGTCATTTCGAGATCCGCTGCTGGCAGTTGGCGGGGGAGCTGGCGCGACTGTTTCAGGATTATGAATACCACCGTACGCAGATGATCGACGGCTGGCTGGACGACCAACCCTGCCGCGACGCCATGGAAGCGAGCCAGAAGTGGATCTATCGCCGCATGCACACCCTCAACGCCCGGTTGGGCCGATACACCGGGCGCCGGGTTTGCGGGATGTTCGAATATGCCCGCAGTCTTGGCGGCGCTGAAATCAGTGGTCAATCCCAGGGCCACTCCAGCCCGTCGCGGGTCCACCTCTTCGGTTTGTCCCAGATCTCAGCCTTTCATCTCCAGCTGCTGCAGCGGCTCGGCTCGGCCTTTGACCTTCACATCTACAGTCTCAACCCCTCCCGGGAATATTGGGAAGACGTGCGCTCGCCCCTGGAAAAACGATGGATCGAACGCAAGCGCGTCAGCCGTTTGCAACTCAGCCCGCAAGAGTGGTCCGACGGCGACCTGGCCGGCGAGGCCGACCATGCCCTGCTGTCTGCCTGGGGCAAGCCCGGCCGGGAAGGCATCCGCCTGCTGTGCCGGTTGACCGACTACGATTTTCAGGCCGGCTTTTCGGAAGCACCGCCGCCGGATACCGTGCTCGCTGCCATCGGTCATGGACTGCTCACCCTCGCGGGCGGGCAGGGCGGGGCCTTGCACCTGCCGCAGGACCGCTCGCTGCAGATCACGGCCTGCCCCAGCATCCGGCGTGAGGTCGAAACCGTCTATCACAGCATCCTCTACAACCTGGAAACCGTCCCAGAGTTGAAGATGACCGACATTGCCGTGATGGTGTCGGACATGGCGCGCTACAAACCGGTGGTGGACTCGGTCTTTAATCGCCGGCCGGCCCGCATCAGCTATAACCTGGTCGATGCCGCGGCCCGAACCGAAAGCCTTTTCGCCCAGGCGGTTCTGGCGCTCATGGCGCTGGCCCGGGGCAACTTTTCCAGGAAACAGGTCTTCGATCTGCTGCGCAACCCCTGCGTCATGCAGCGCTGGGATTACGGGCCGGAAGCGCTAGCGGTCTGGATCGGCTGGGCCGAGGGGTTGGGCATCTACCACGGATATGAAAACCCGTCGACCCCAGGTGAAGACAGCCCGCCGGCCGGTCTCCATTCCTGGCGCCAGGGGCTTGAACGGCTGCGGATCTCGCGCATCATGACAACGCCCGCCCCCATCAGCGGCGGCCCCCGCCGTCACTATCACGGCCTGGTTCCCTTTGCAGACATCAACACGGGCGACGACCGGCTGCTGGAAAAATTCTGCGCTCTGGTGGAAGCTCTCGCCGGGGCCGTGGCCGCCTTCCAGCGGCCATCGGCGACGGCCCGGAGCTGGCGCGATTGTCTTTTGCGCAGCGTGGACCAGTTGATCGAGATTTCAGGGTCGCTGCGGGGGGAGAAGACGGTTTTTGAATCCCTGTTGGATGCCTTGGATGGGTTCGTGCGCTACGATGACCTGAATGCGCTCGAGCCCGGCCGTCCCCTGACGGCCGAGGCGCTGTGGGCTTTTGTGAGCACCCACCTGGACGGGCTCAGCGGCGGGCAGGGCGATTATCTCACCGGCGGCGTGACCGTGTCGGCCCTGATGCCCATGCGCCCCATTCCGTTCAGCGTGGTTTACGTGCTGGGACTCGAAGAGGGGCGCTTTCCCGGGCGCAGCCCCGACAACCTGCTCGATTTGAGAAACCGTAAACGCTGTATCGGCGACGTCAGCCTGGCCGAACGCAATCGCTACCTCTTCCTGGAAACGCTGATTGCGGTTCGCATCAAGCTCTACCTGAGTTATCTTAGCCGGGATCTTCAAAAAGACCGTGAACTGGCTCCCTGCTCGGTGGTCCACCAGCTGCGGCGCCACGTGGAGCAGCAGATCCTGGGGGGGCGGCCCTTTCTCGTCCGGCAGGTTCCGATCCACGGCGACAGTCCAGCCTATATCGCCCCGGATGCCATCCGCAGCTGGTCGGACGTCATGGTCAACAGCAATGTTGCCCAGCGCCTGAGCTGTTATCGGCGCCATGGGTTGGAAAAGGCCTTTGCCGAACAGGCAACGCTGCGTGAGCGCGAGACCGCTGCACGCTACCGCCCCCGGTTCCAGCTGCCGGACCCGCTGCCGCATAGCCCGCCGCCGCCGGACCTGCCGCTGAGCATCGGCCTGCTGCGTCGATTTTTGCTGGACCCGGTCACGGTTGTCGGACAATACCATCTGGGGGTCGCCGAGCCGGTCGATGGGACGGCCGAACTGGCCCAACGGGAACATGAGCCGCTGGCCTCCCGATTTCCAATCGATTTTGAAATTCGCACGACCCCGCTGCAAAACTGGCTGACGTTCCAGTCGACCTGCGCCGGTTGCGAACCGTCCCTGGATTGGCTGGCGGTCGAGTTCGAGTCGCTCTATGCTGATCTCTCGCGCAAAAGCCGGGTGCCGGTCGACGCCTTCGCCCGCCAGGATAAAACGCACCTCAAAGGCCAGGTCATGGCCATGGGAGAGCGGCTCTATCCGTTTATTCTCCAGATGCGTTCGGCCCGGCAGTGCTTTGCGGCGGTGATGGCCGGGTCGCTCCCGGATGATGCTGGGGCGGGCGGCGGTGTTCAGCTGCGGTTGGACCCGGTTGCCATCGATCTTGGCGCTTCGGCAGCCGCAGGGCTGCCAAAGCGGGTTCAGCTCAGCGGGGGGATGCAATGGATCTGGCAGGCACCCGATGCGGATTGGCACTGTGTGGTGGTTACCGGTTCCAATCGCAAGCCGCGCTTTCCGGACAGGTATGTGATCGGCCCTCTCTTGACCCTGATGGCCCTGTCCGCCGCCGAGCAACCCAACCCGTGGTCCGAGGGCGGCCGGGTCACGCTGCATGTGATTTACCGCGAGCATCTCCTGTCCTTGAGTTATGGGTTGGATCCCGGCCGATCGGCAGCGTACCTGGCCGGTCTGGTTGACGATGTGCTGACCCCGTCGCCGCTGGTGTGGCTGCCCTTCGAACGCCTCCTGGCCGACCCCGGCCTGCGGGCTGCGATCGGGGGGGAGGAAGGGGGGGGACTTCACGGGGGGACCTTTTTCGAGGCCCTGCTGGAAGCGTTCACCGCTGCCGATGATGTCACGGCCCAACTGACCGGGGCGGTGGTGACACCGGACATTCTGGTTCGTGCCCGCCAGCGCTTCGGGGTGTTCGTGCCGCGGAAACTGGGGTGATGCACCCGGCTGCGCCAGGCCGGGCGCGCCAATTTTTGGCGGGCGGCGGCCGCCGCCCGATTCAGGGATAACCGCTTTGAAAAACGCTGTTTCTGCAGCCCCGTTGCCCTTAACCGACCTGCAGCTGGTGGATCTGTCGCGCCATGCCCTGATCGAGGCCTCCGCCGGCACCGGCAAGACCTTTACCATCGAGCACCTGGTGGTCCGTCTCTTGATGCAGGACCCGGATCTGCGCCTGGAGAACATTTTGCTGGTGACCTTTACGGAAAAAGCCACCGGCGAGCTCAAACAGCGGATCCGGCGCCAAATCGAACGGGCTCTGGACAACGACGGCACACCCGCCGCAATGCATCAGAAATTGCGCGCCACCCTGGACGGGTTCGATCATGCCGCCATCACCACCATCCACGGTTTCTGCCATACGCTGCTCAAGGAGTTCCCCTTTGAAACCGGCAGCCTGTTTCAGCAGGAGGTGATCGAGGACGGCCCGCTGATGGAACAGTTGCTCAGGGGCCAGATGCGTCGGCAGTGGCCCGCCCGCTTCGGACAGCATCTGGAGACCCTGTTGGCCCTTTCCGGCTTTTCAGATGACCCGGATGGGTTCATCCGGCGAGCCGTCGACCTGGCCTGTCGGCCCTGGGGTGATCCGGCCGGCGAGGTCGTAATCCCCGACCCGACCCGGATGAATGTGGAGCGGTTGTGGCAGCGGACCCGGGAAACCCTGCTGCGCCTCAAGCAGCAGGTGGGGCCGCCACCTC
>JAWOIA010000175.1:0-3524 GCA_046484885.1 Desulfosarcina sp.
GAGCGATTACACTCAACCGCACGCACAGCATCACGGCAGACGTGGAGATCCCCTCGGGCGGAGCGGAAGGAACTCTCGTTTCTTTTGGAGGCGTGGATGGCGGCTATTCGTTCTACGTGAAAGACGGCAAACTCCAATACGTTCAAAATTACGTGGCTCGCGACTATCTGCAGGTGGCGAGCACCGTCCCGGTCCCGGCCGGGCATCACGCATTGCGCTTCGAATTCGAGGTGACCGGCCCGCCGGACTTCGCCAATGGCAAGGGCACCCCCGGCCGCGCCCAGCTCTACATCGATGGCCAGCTCGTCGGCCAGGCCGATTTCCCTCACACCACGCCTTTCACCCTGGGGCTGACGGGAGCGATGGTCGTCGGCGCCGACCCTGGTGCGCCGGTGGCGCCGTTCTACGAGCCGCCCTTTGAGTTCACCGGTACGATCCATAGCGTGACGTTCGACGTCAGCGGCGATGTGATCGAAGATAGCGAAGCCGAGATGCGCATGATTATGGCGCGGCAGTAAAAACCCAAGCAACGCGGTTGCTCAGATCAACCGCGTTGCTATAGATAAGGAGACACATAGACATGAGTAAGAAGCTTAGTAGAAAAGGAGCAGGTGAATCGGGGAAATAGCTTAATGAATCTGCTATCCGAAGAGGAAACCAATGAATTCAAGCGGCACGCCTCCAAAAGGTACCACCGCCTTCCATATCATGGCCAAGCCAACGGGATCGGCCTGCAACCTCGACTGTGCCTACTGTTTTTTCCTCAAGAAGAAGGGGCTTTATCCGGGAAGCAATTTTCGGATGTCGGAAGAGGTTCTAGAGGCCTATATCAAGCAGCTCTTGGAAGCTCATCAGGTTCCTCAAGTAACCGTGGCCTGGCAGGGCGGAGAGCCGACGCTGATGGGGCTTGATTTCTTCCGGCGCTCCCTGGAACTTCAGGAAAAGTACCGCCGTCCCGGCACCGTGATCGAGAACACCTTCCAGACTAACGGCGTTTTGCTTGATGAGAAATGGTGTCAATTCTTTCGAGAAAACAGCTTTTTGATCGGGCTTAGCCTCGACGGGCCTAAAGAGCTGCACGATTTCTACCGCAAGGATAAAGGCGGCCAGGGGACATGGGAGCGAGCAGTCAAGGCGGCCAGGCTGCTGCAAAAACATGGCGTAGCGTTCAATGTCCTTTGCGCCGTCAATTCCCGGAACGCTGACCATCCTCTTGAAGTCTACCGGTTCTTCAGGGATGAACTCGACGTCCATTACCTCCAGTTCATCCCCATTGTCGAGCGGAAAAATGAAAGCGGCTTTCAGGAAGGCGACGAGGTCACCGACCGATCCGTTAGCCCTGGAAAATGGGGCCGGTTTTTAATTGAGATCTTTGACGAATGGGTGAGACGGGATGTGGGCAGGACATTCGTCCTCAATTTCGACGGAGCCCTGGCAGGATGGCTGGGAATGGCGGGAACGTTATGCATCTTCGGGCCCACCTGCGGCCAGGGAATGGCCCTGGAGCACAATGGCGACCTCTATTCCTGCGATCACTTTGTGGAGCCGGACTACTATCTGGGAAATATAAGGCAAACTCCCTTAATCGAGCTCGTGGACTCAGAAAAGCAGCACAAGTTCGGTCAGGACAAGCGCGACAACCTATCCCGCTCTTGTCGTCAATGCCGGTATTTGTTTGCCTGCAACGGAGAATGCCCCAAGAACCGCTTCACGAAAACGAAGGATGGTGACAGGAACGGAAACTACCTGTGTTCCGGCTACAAAGCTTTCTTCGCCCATTCCGATCGTCCTATGCGGATAATGGCCGATCTTTTGCGAAAAGGTCAAAATGCAGACGGCATCATGAAGATTCTCAAGGATAGGGAGGTTTAATTGGGGGCGTTCTTCATATTTGCACTATCATGGAAAACGCCCCCGGAGTATTTAATCGTGATTGTCTTGGCATGTAGGACAACTCTGATGCATTCGAAAAAAGTCCCAAAAACGCTGATATGTCATTGCGGGCGAAGCGCGGCAATCTCATAAGTGCCCGAATAGCCAAGAGATTGCCACGGCGCTTCGCGCCTCGCTCGGATCGCGTGACAACCCGGTCCAGAACGCCGACGGCGGCACCGACCTCTACCTGGGGCCTAAAGCCCCGGAGGGCCAGGAGAAGAACTGGCTCGCCACCGTATCCGGCAGAGGGCACTTCGTCATTCTGCGGCTTTACGGGCCGACCGAACCGGCGCTCACGAAGACCTGGAAACCCGGGGACGTAACGAAGATGAAGTGACAACTGGTTGCAAATCATAATTCAGGAAAAAATATCATGAACACAGAAAAACTGACCACACCGATTGGCGATTTTGAATTTACGCTGGGCGGTTATCCAACCGCAGAGACCGCTCAAAAGCTGTTTGATGCGCTCGATTTTCAACGTGCGTGCCAAACCTACCTTGATTTCATACCGGCGATGTCCATGTATTCAGTGCTTGAGGGGCAGGAGAAAGGCTTTGGGTGCAAGGAATGTTCCGACCTTGCGGTTGCCGCTGATCTGCTTGACGCCACTCCCCTGCTATTGACCGGTAATACCGAAAGCGTTTATTTTGCTGGCAACGTCGACCTGAAAAGGGACGGGCCAACGGTCGTTGAGATTCCCCCGCAGGTTTTGGGTATGGCCAACGATGCTTATTTCCGCTACATTACCGATTTCGGCATGGTCGGCCCGGACAAGGGGCAAGGAGGCAAATATCTGCTGTTGCCGCCGGATTATGAAGGTGAAGTTCCGGACGGTTATTTTGTGGCGCGTTCGCGCACCTATAAAGTGTGGATCATGGCGCGTGCCGGGCAGAAAATCAGCGGCATGGGTGAGCAGGCCATCAAATGGTATGGCGATAATTGTGCGGTTTATCCATTGAGCGATGGCCCCCGAAAGGCCAATATCATCAACGTAAGCGGTTTATCAGCAGATACCCTTCACCCCCATGATTTCCAGTATTTTGTCAACCTGGACAAGGTGATCCAATACGAACCCACTGAAGCCTTCGACACAGAGCAGTTGGGGGTGTTGAGAGCGCTGGGCATCGAGAAAGGCAAGGCGTTCAACCCCGATGAGCGCATGCGGAAGATTCTCGACACCGCCGCCAAAACGGGTTTTGGCATGGCCCGGGCGATTGCCTATCAATCGCGCGAACCGGAAGCAAAGGTGTATCCGGACCGCAACTGGGAATACGTCTTTGTGGGCGGCAGCCATGAGTTTTTGAAGAACGGCGTCCGAAACCTGGATGCCAGAACCCTCTTCCACTTTACCGCCATTTGTGTGACTCCCGCGATGGTCAACAAAAATGTGGGCGCCGGATCTCAGTACCTGGCTGCCTATGTCGATGGGCATGGCGATTATCTGGATGGCGGCCAAACCTACAAGCTTCACCTGCCGCCGAATATTCCCATCAACAACTTCTGGTCGGTGACGCTATACGACCCCAGGACGCGCTCGTTGCTGCAAAACGGCATGCCCAAGCCCAGCCTCAATAGCTTTGATGGGC
>JAWOIA010000216.1:0-10400 GCA_046484885.1 Desulfosarcina sp.
CGACCGCTCACAAGGGGTGAGAGCGAACCCTACCCGTTTGGCCCTATCCTCGAAAAAGCAGCCGAAATGGGCATCGCCATTGTACCGGGCGACGATTCCCACGGGGTGGACAACATCGGTCGGCACATGCGCCAGGCCATCGAACGACTGCAGGCAGCCGGGCACAATACGAATTGGCGTCCGCCCGTCACCGATAGGCCCTGACCCGGTCAACCCCACCCCAGCCGATTGCGGCAGCGGAGAAGCGCCAACCGCAATGCACCCCGGACACGGCAGTGCCGCGACGCGTTTGTCTGCCTGGTCGGCAGGCTTAAGACCGACAGGCGCGGCCGCAGTAGCGGTGTGATTGGACGCGTGGCTGCTAATCACAGCTGTACCTCTTGACAGGGCGGCCGTTTTTAAATACTGTTCCCCTTAAACCGTCGTTCGCCTGCAGCCCCCAACAGGTTCCCTGGCACCGTCTCGGGCTGGCTGCCGGGGGTTGGCAAGCCATGCCCGACACTATTTTTATCGCTACCGCACCGACAACGAGCAACCGCCCGAACCCTCAGGATACGGATCATGCAGGAGATTGCATCTACCCACGCCAACCGCCGCACCTTTCTCAAAATAGGCTTTTTCGGAATCACGAGCGCCATCTTGGCCCACCCGCTCCTGGCCGCTGCGGGCTCTGAACACCGCATTTTGAATCTGGTCAACCTACACACCGGCGAATCGCTGGCAACTGCTTACCGCTCAAACGGGAAATTGATCCATCGCGCAGTCGATCGGATCAGTCACCTCATGCGCGATCACCGTACCGGCGAAATCATGCCCGTCGATCCCGACCTGTTGGATCAGCTCCATCACATCGTAAACCGGATCAAGCCCCGCGAGCCCATCAACATTATTTCCGGATACCGATCGCCGCGCACCAATGAGGCCCTGAGAAAAATTACCCCCGGTGTGGCCAGCGACAGCCTTCACATGGAGGGGCGCGCCATCGACATCCGAATTCCGGGCTGCGCAACCAAAGCACTCTACCGCATCGCCGTGGATTTAAATGCAGGCGGCGTCGGTTATTACTCTAGATCGAGGTTCGTTCATCTCGATACCGGCCCCGCCCGGGTCTGGTGAACTTGGTTTTCAGCTCATCCATGACCGATTGAGAACAGGCATCTACCGCGGTCCGAACGCACGCGCTGCCCCAGCAAAATCATCAACCGGCCGCCGCCCATGGCCTCATGAGTGTTCCAAGGCCGCCGCGCTAAAGGTGCATGGTTCATTTTTTCATTGATATTCTAACAGCTTGACATTTGACAGCCAATCCCGTATGGTGTTTCCCAAAGAACAGCGCCGAATCGGTTGCCTCAGTTCTCACGCAATGCTTAACGGCGGATGCGGATCAACCCGTAATAGTTCTCATTTCGGTAATGCCGGACAAAAGGAAACCAGCCCACCAGCAGGTCATGCAATAGAAGCAAAACAATCGGGTCGCTGCTCCCATTAGCCTGCGTCTGGTTGATGATCGGGGGTGCGGTGCCTCGTCTTTTCCCCGTCGGTGCATGATACCAGGCAGACGATCTGACAACCAATTACACGGAGGACCCGGTCATGAAACAATTCACTAAAGACCTGAAAACGGTTGCCAGGCAACTCAGCGCCCTGTCCCAGAAAACAGCCAGGATGGCCAAAGCGTTCGAGAAGAGCCCACCACCGGCGAGCCAGGATAGAAAAACAGCCCCGGTCGGGACAGAGAAAATCGCACCCAAAAGCAAGAACCCATCTCCAACCGACCAGGTCCTCAACGTCATGAAACGCTATAAAAAGGGCATCTCCGTTGACGCCTTGAGGGGGAAATCCGGCTTGAACGAAAAGCAGATCAGCAATATCGTTCACCGCGCCTGCCAAAAGGGGAAAATGAAACGGATCGGTCGGGGCATGTATACGGTTTACGACCAATAGGCAATGAGATCGGCCACCTCTCCCCGGATCAATGCAAGCATTTGAAACTTTTTGGTTGCCGCACCCACCCCAGCGGTGGGGAACGGCCAATCGACCGAATCGACCCCCCATCCTCAATGCGCCTCGCGGATCATGCGGGTGGGGGCCGGCGGTCGGCATCGGAATGCTTATCTATTTAAGGAGGCTGCAGAAATGGCAAACGGTGTGGTGAAATGGTTCAGTGACAAGAAGGGGTTTGGGTTCATCGAACAGGAAGAGGGACAGGGCGACATCTTCGTTCATTTTTCTTCCATTCAGGCCGACGGGTTCAAGACCCTTGCGGAAGGAGATCGGGTGACTTTCGAGGTTGAGCAAACCAGCCGTGGTCCTGCTGCCGCCAAAGTTGTCAGAGTTTAACCAAGGAGCGCCAGAAATTGAGAAGCGGCATCCGAATCCACCGGGTGCCGCTTTTCAGTCACGGCCCGACCAAAAGACGCCCTTGCCTCGGTGGCCGTGGCGTCCTGACCATCACACCACGCCTTGATCAATCATGGCATCGACCACCTTGACGAAACCGGTGATGTTGGCACCGGCCACGTAATTGCCCGGTGAACCGTAGCGTTCAGCCGCATCCAGGCAGGTCTGGTGGATGCTTTTCATGATGATGTGCAGTCGGCTGTCCACCTCCTCACGGGTCCAGGAGAGGCGCATGCTGTTCTGGCTCATCTCCAGGCCCGAGACCGATACCCCGCCGGCATTGGCGGCCTTGCCTGGAGCAAAAAGGAGCCCATTATCCTGGAAGACGTGCACCGCCTCGGGCGTGCAGGGCATATTGGCCCCCTCGCACACGGCCAGACACCCGTTCTTCACCAGGATTTGGGCATGGGCCTCGTTCAGCTCGTTTTCCATGGCGGTGGGCATGGCGATGTCGCAAGGCACTTCCCAGGGCCGCTTGTCGGGCACCCACTGGCAGCCGAACTTGTCGGCATAGGCTTTGGCCGACTCACGGTGAACCGTCCACAACTTGGACATAAAGGCCAGCTTTTCTCCCATAATCCCTGCCGGGTCGTAAACATAGCCGAATTCGTCGGCAATGGTAACCACCTTGCCGCCCAGTTCGTTTATTTTTTCAGCCACGAAGGTTCCGACATTCCCGTAACCGGAAATGGTGACCGTTCTCCCGGCAACCGTCTGGCCACGGGTGGCCAGCATCTCTTGCAGAAAGTAGGCCGCCCCATAGCCCGTGGCTTCGGGGCGGATCAGGCTGCCTCCCCAGTTCAGGCTCTTTCCCGTGAGCACCCCGGTGAACTCATTGCGCAGTTTTTTATACATGCCGAACAGATAACCGATCTCCCGGGCTCCCACCCCGACGTCACCGGCCGGAACATCCGTATTGGGGCCGATGTGGCGGAACAGCTCCGCCATGAAGCTCTGACAAAAGCGCATCACCTCAAGGTCCGACTTGCCCTTGGGATTGAAATCGGACCCGCCCTTGCCGCCGCCCATGGGCAGTGTGGTCAGAGCATTCTTAAACACCTGCTCAAAGGCCAGGAACTTCAAAATACCCAGGTTGACCGAAGGGTGAAAACGCAGCCCGCCTTTGTAGGGGCCGATGGCCGAATTCATCTCCACCCGAAACCCCCGGTTGACCTGGATTTCGCCTTGATCGTCGATCCAGGGCACCCGGAACAGGATCACCCGTTCGGGTTCAACCAGTCGCTCCAGGATTTTTGCCGCGCGGTACTCGGGGCTGCGGTCCATCACCGGTTTGATGGAAACCAACACCTCGCTCACCGCCTGGTGGAATTCCCGCTCGCCGGGGTCCTTGTCCTTTACCAATTGAAGAATGTCCGACATGTGATCTCCTCCTATGAAAGTAGCAGTTGCGCCCATCACCGCACGGGCTTAGGAATCGGATAGACGAACGCGGTCCGCTGTGGCGATTACACACTCGGATCGCCGGCCGTCAACTTTTAGCGTCAAGGGCGCTTCGAGCCGGGCGTGAGCCACATAGGCCCCGTCGTTCATCCGGGGCAGTGCGGTCAGCCAGCCCCAGTCGATCCGGCCGCCGACAGCATTGGAAACGGTTATGTAATTGATGCCCAAGACGGTGATGTTATGAAAAAAATGGGAGCCTTGCGACGGTTCGGCCACCAGTTTGTCCGACTCGGTTTCGATCATGGCACCCACGCCCGAAATATCGGCCCATGCCACGGGAATCCCCAGCCACCGGTCGGCCGACCCCCATCGCCCCGGACCGATCAGCAGGTACTTGCGGTTCTCTTTGACCAGCGCCGCATTAATCCGGGAGATTTCCCGTGCGACCTCCCTGGTCTTTCCCGGATCGAAGGCTTGCGGTTTGACGAAAACAATGTCGGCCATATCCCGTTTGATGGCATTGCCCAGGGCTTTGCCCGAGAAACAGAAGGCGCTCTCAACTTCCTGTAACGAAATATCGACCTGCTCCAGCTCAGCCCGCGCCGTCATGGGCCGGAGCTGCAAAAAGGCAAACTGCGGCAAGGGTAGGTTGTCCGTTGTCAGGTTGACGGAAAACTCCATCTCGACCGGGCAGCCCATCCCCTGCTCTCCCAGCTTGAGCATGTCCGTGAGCATTGGCGCGAGGGGAAACTCCTTGTACTTGATAACGGTGGCAAAGGTGAGCACCC
This sequence comes from Desulfosarcina sp., assembly GCA_046484885.1. Lineage (GTDB taxonomy): Bacteria > Desulfobacterota > Desulfobacteria > Desulfobacterales > Desulfosarcinaceae > Desulfosarcina. The sequence continues at coordinate 4,590 of JAWOIA010000216.1, forward strand.
GCTGACCGGCGATATGAACGGTGTCGCGGATGCGATGCTCATCCGGCACATAGGTGCTGGCCAGCAGCTGCATGGGCAGTTCGTTTTCGGCTTCACTCACTTCGCGGTGCCACAGATTGGCGCTATCGTTGGTTTCCAGCCATCGGCACGATCGTTCCATTTTGAGCGCGTAAAAATGGCGTTGGGCGTTCTCAAGGATGTCGTCAACCGTCGAGCGCTGAGGGAGCAGCTGGGGGTGGGCCGGTGAAAAGCGAAGCGTTTTTTCGCCCTCGACAACGGTTTTGCCCAGCCCCATGGCAATGGTGACGATCCCCTCTTCAGGCTTCATGCGGGCAAATGGGTAATAGTTATGGGACTGGGCCACACCGGAGATGGCCGGGTAAAAACTGTCGCCATAGTGAGACCCCACCAGTTTTTGGATAATCACCGCCATCTGCTCCTCTTCGGTACGGTGGCCCACCCGTTTGGAAAAGGCCTTGGGGCCCTCGTAGTAGGTAGAGGCATAGACCAGCTTGATGGCGTGAATCAGGTGGCCCAAGCGCTTTTCCAAGTCCGGGCAGTCGTTGGTGATCATGTAGGTGCGGTACAATCCGGCATAAGCCCTGAACTGAGCGTCCTCCAGCAGACTGGAAGAGCGGACGGCCAATGGGTAGGTCACCTGGGTCAGGTAGTCCCGCAGTTTGGCTTCGATCCAGTCGGGAAATCGACTGTTGACGAAAATTTCGGCGATCCGCTCATCCGGCAAGTCGGTTTTGGAAAGATAGCGCAATTGATTTTCGTCCACAAAGGACTCGAAGCCCTCGGTCGTAATCACCAGGGTCTGGGGAACCAGAATATCGACCCCCGGAAAGGTGGCGCTTAAATCCGGGTTCTGGCGAAGCATCGACGCGACGAAAGCCAAGCCCCGGGCTTTTCCCCCCAAAGAGCCTTTGCCAATTTTGAAAAATTCGGTGTCGAAGTCCGCTTCCGCGGTTTCGAAATCGGCAACGATCCCCTTCTGGCGCTGTCGGCGCCGGTTGGCGATGATGTCCACCAGATGGCGACGGTGGCTCTCCACGTCCGAAAAGTCATCATCGCTGATTGGCCGTACCTCTGCAGCCAACGCCATCTCGGTGCGGGCAAACAGCCAGCGCGAAAAATCATTGCGGTTGCAGTGGTAACGAAAAGAGTTCTCCGGTATGGCCAGCATTTGCCGTTCCAGCGTCTTCAGGTTGGAGGCGCGTGCGATCTCCGAACCGTCGGGCATCCGGAAAATAAAATCACCGAACCCTAAACTTTCTTTGAAAAAGCGTCGCACCTCCTGGTGAAGGGTATCCGAATTCTTGTCTACGAAGGAGGCCGGGATGGACGCGGCTTTGACGGCATTGGCAGGCTCCGAACTGGTAAGCAGCAGCGGGATGTCAAAATGCTGCTCCCTGACATGATTCAGAAAATCAACGCCGGCGGTTTCATCCAAACGCCCCTTGTGAGGAAAGCGCACATCGGAGATCACCCCGAGCACATGGTCCTCAAAACGCTCATAGGTCGCCAAGGCTTCCTCGTAGTTTCCGGCGACGAGGATTTTTGGGCGTGCCCGCATGGTGACCAGGCGATGCTCTTCGTTGAGAGTCCCTTCCATCACCGCCCGGGTCTGGGTGACCAACTCCCGGTAGAGAATGGGCAGCAGCGACGACAGATAATAGGGCGAATCTTCCACAAACAGAATCACACGCACCCCGGCCGATTGGGTGTCTTTCTCGACGTTCATACGGTCTTCGGCGCTTTTGACCAGCGCCACCAGGATGTCAGTGTTGCCGGACCAAACGAAGGTGCGGTCGATTCCCGGCGCGTTATCCGGATCTTTGAGGCCGGGGGAAGGTATCGTATCGTGGGACAGTTGAATAACCGGCAGACCGGGCGCCTTTTTCTTAATTTTATGGCCCAGGGCCGCCGCGCCCATGTCCGCCAGCCGCGGCATGGTGATGACCATGTCAAAGGGTTTGTTGTCGAGGGCGGCGAGCGCTTGTTCGGCGGAGGAAACCCAGGTCAGGCGCGGAGGCTGGCTGAGGTTGAGCCCCCGGTACTCATTGACGATACGCTCGGAAAGCCGGCAGTCCGATTCCATGATCCAGGCGTCGTAGGGTGTGGAGACCAGGAGAATATGGCGCACCTTGCGAGCCATCAACTCATGAAAAAGCTTGAAGCGGGTGTCGGACTCATTAAAGATGGATTTGACGTTCAGGGTCATGGAGCCATTGCTTTTCTAAATAGGGTTGAAATCAGATTTAGTGGAATATCACGATAGCTTGATTTTTTCCATCACCATTCGACCCATCAACGCAGTGGCCGGCCGATAGTTCAAAGCCATTGACATCGGCCGCCGTTTTGGTTTTATTGGCCCGAGGCAAGGTGCTTATGCCGGAGGCGGCCATGTGGGACCCCGTTTTTCAAAAACCTGCGCAGACATCCCGATCCCCGCTCAAGGGTCGTTGGTCCGGCATAGCAACCCGCTTTTGGGTTTTAAATCGCCTATTGCGATTTGGGATGATCGCGATCCTGGTCCTGACGGCCGCCGCCCCCGGCCCGCTCATGGCCGGCACGGTTACCGATCAACTGGGACGACGGGTCCACGTTCCGGAGCACCCCCGACGAATCGTGGCCTTGGCGCCCAACATCACCGAAATCCTGTTTGCTTTGGAACTGTCCGACCGGCTGGTGGGCGCCACTCAATTCAGCGACTATCCAATCGAAGCCGCCCGCCTGCCCAAAGTCGGCTCCTATGTGCGCCTGGATGTGGAAAAAATCGTCGCACTCGAACCCGACCTGTGCCTCGCCATCAAGGACGGCAACCCCATTGCGGCGGTCAGCCAGCTGGAATCGCTTGATATTCCTGTTTATGCCGTGGATCCCCGCAACCTGGACGCGGTCATGGGGACCCTCTTGGAGTTGGGGGAACTGTTAGATGCCCGTTCCCGAGCCCGGGCCATCGTCGCCGCTATGGAAGCGCGCATTGCAGCGGTGCAGCAGCAGGTTTCCAGTGCTTCCCATCCACCCGCCGTCTTTTTCCAGATCGGCATCTCACCCATCGTCTCGGTGGGCAGCGAGACCTTTATCCACGAACTGATCGTCATGGCCGGCGGCAGGAACCTGGCTCAGGGACGGGTCCCCTACCCCCGCTTTTCCAAAGAGCAGGTGATCGCTTTGCGACCGGAAGTCATCATCATCACTTCCATGACCCGCAAAGCGGTTTTCGAGGAGGTCAAATCGGGTTGGCAGCAGTGGCAGCACATGCCGGCCGCCAAAAACGGCCGGATTCACCTGGTGGACTCCAACGTGCTGGACCGGGCCACGCCCCGCCTGGTTGACGGGTTGGAGCTGCTGGCGCGGCTGATCCACCCGGATCGCTTCCCGGAGGCCCAACCCGAGCCCAGCCATGATCCAACCCCCCTCCAGCCGGTGGTGGCGGCTCCGCACTTGGAGGAAGCTGCCAATTGACTTGCCGGCGGGTTTGCCGAAACAGACGTCGTCAGTCAGGCGGGGGCCCGGAGATCGGCGTCACAGCTCCGGCACGGCCTCTCTGGCGGCAATCCCTTTAAGCAGCGCCTCAAATGCCATTTGGAGCACGGGAGGCAGCGATTCTGAGAAGGAAACGGTCTCTGTTTCAAAAACTGGTTCGCCGGCAATCATCGCCGCCATCTGATCGCACCACACCTCGAAAGCGCTGATGTCGGCGATCAACCCCCGATCATACTGATCACTGACGACCAGGGCCGCTTCGATGAATCCGGCAAATTCCGGTTCCATGAGCAGGGCTTCCAGTTCGCGGATCAGGTTGGGGCTGCCGAGCCCGCAGTCACAGCCGCTTACCAGGCCGAAAGGGCTCAGGTTGCGCTCGCTGAGGCGCTGAAACAGGTGGCGCCCGGCAAAGATGCTGTTTTGTTCGAACAGCGCCTCCTGGACCGCCGCATAAACGGCCCCGGCAATCAATTCACCCATTTTGGTGTGGCCGCCGGCGTTGTCAATAGGCCTGCCGGCACCCTGAACCACGATGATGTTGTCGGTACCCGTTCCCGTGGCCGGATGGACCAAAGGCGTATAGGCTGAGCGCACATCCAGATCCCACAGAGCCGCAGTTTTGGCCTCGGTGGCCGCAACGATCGCCCGCTGCATGGCCCGGGGGGTCAGCTGCATGTTGGACAGAAGAATGATGTTGATGGTGCCCGGCTCATAGTAGGCACCGTTGTCCTGGCCCATGCGCATGGCGTTGGACCGCGCGCTGGCCGTGACCAGGGCGTAGACGGTCATCGCCTTGAAGTCCCGCCGCTGGATCGAGAGGTGATCCATGTCGGCACCGGTGTAAAGCAGGCTGGTGTCGACCGCATCCCGACCGATAACGCCCATGAGCTGACCGCGGGCCGCGTCCAGACCGATGTGGTGGTATAGCTGCCACACCTGGGGCGGCCAGTAGCTGTTGCCCACATGGCGGATGTTGTGGCGCACGCCTTCCAGGGTAGAAACAACGGTCATGGGGGATTGCAGGTGAATCAGCACGGTTTTGTGGATGTAGTCGTTGACGGCGCTCTCGATGACCTCAACGCCATCCACGTAGTCCAGGGTCACCGACAACGGTCGCGTCGCGGTTGGACCGGACTTTCTGACCGCAGGCAGGTCGGCCAATTGATCAGCGTAGATCTGCGCCGCCAAGCGACTGACAAAGCCCCCGCTGCGCGTCGAGAGCCGACAGGTCAGATCGCAGGGGAAAAAATGGATGCGACCGTTTCGGACCGCATCCACATCGCGCCAGCCGGGTTCGAGCAGCCGGGTTTGGGCCAGGATGCGCTCGTCCCCGCAGCCGTAAATGAATTCGGGGTTGAAGGCCTGCCAGGCCTCCAGGCTGACCGGAATGACCGCGCCGGGTTGCCCCCCCCAGGCGGGGGGGATGCCGCCGGCCAGCCGAATCAGCTCGTTCTGGAACGACTCCTGCCCGGGCGTCATGACCGAATCATGACCCATCAGGCGCATGACCCGCTTGCGTCGGGACTCGGGGATCGGGGCGATTTTGGCCGCCGTGTGGTCCAGTTCCGCCTGAATCGTTTCGACCAACGCCTCAGCGGCGGCGCCTTGCTCGAAAAGCCTTCCCAGCAGACCGATGGCGGCGACCAACTCGTCTACGGATGCCAGCGGCAATTGAATCAGTTGGGGGTGCACCTTGCCGGCATAATGAGCAACGACGGAGTGGTGCAGATCGGACACGAAAATCAGATCAGGGTCCAGGGCCGCGATGCGCATCACATCCGGTTCGAAAAAGCCGCCCACCACCGGTTTGCGGGCGGCTTGCGACGGATAGGCATCATGGGTGGTGACCCCGCTGACCCGATCGCCGGCTCCGATGCCGAAGAGGATCTCGGTTACGGCGGGCACGAGGGAAACCACCCGCTGCGGCGGCCGATCGACGGTCACGCTACGGTCGGCCGCATCTGTGAAAGTGACGGGAAAAACAGCGGATGCCGCTGCCGTTGTTGTAGGGGCAACAAGCAAAAGGACCAACAGGCCCGCTAGGATTCGCGACCAAGGCTTCATGGGGCTCCGGGGGGTGGCTGAGGGGTTAAAAAAACGCATCCGCAGGCACCGTTGCAGTACCCGCGGATGCAACCGATCGACAGTTGCTCAACCGGAATCAGCGGCTTCTAAAAACGGGGACGCCGCTATGCGGCCATCATTTCCAGAAGGAAACCGACCCGGTTGAACTGTTGATAAAACAGCCACCGCTGCTGTCGCTCGAGCTACTTCCGGATCCCGCCCCACCCTGGGTAGTGAAAGCCACTCGGATCG
>JAWOIA010000225.1:0-10752 GCA_046484885.1 Desulfosarcina sp.
CAGGTGGCCACGGCCGTGACGATACAGATGGGAAACTGGATCAGGATGTATTCCAGAAAACCGATTTTGATGCTCCCCTGGCTGAAGTTTTGCAGAATTTCCAGGGCCAGGGGGTTGCGCCCGCCGCCCAGCAGGGTGCCGAAGCCGCCGGCCGAGGACGAGAGGGGGATGAGCAAAAAGAAGAAGGTCGGCAGCCGGTGTCCCATGCCCGGCTTGAACCCCATGCTCATGAACACCGGTACAAAGGCAAAGACCATGATCACGGTGATGGTGGCGTCGTGAAAGATGGTCGAGGTGAGGGTGCAGCCGATGGCCAGGATCAGGCTCAGGCGTTTGACCCGGGTGCCGGCGAATTTGAGCAGGTGGTACATCAGCCGGTTGGCCAGGCCCACTTCGTTGAGCACCACGCCGAACATGATGATCATCAGCACGAACATGACCGCCGGGCTGGCAAAGGGCGCCCAGGCACTCTGGGCGCTCTGGATTTTCAACAGGATCAGGCCGGCGCCGGCCAGCAACGCCGTGACGCCGATGGGCACCGCCTCGGTGACCCACAGAATGACCACGGTGGTCAACAGCGCCAGCAGGCGGTGCCCCTCCGGGGTCAGGTTGTCGGGTCGCGGCAGGAGCATCACCAGGATGCCCAATGCCAGTGCAGCGGCTGCTTTGATGACAATCGATTGCAGGTTAGCCTCTTTTTTCAGGGATTCAACATCAGCCATGGGTTTGCCTCTCAAATCGAGCCGGTCGTCCGGATGGGTCGGTCAATTGTTCTGTATTTATGCCCGCGTGTGTTAAAATGGCGGTATCTGTCCAAAATGGGGCCTACTGTCGCAAAATGAGCCGCCATTCTATTGAATTTTGGCCCATTTTAAGACGGGGCACCGGCCAGACCTGCATGAAAGGTCGGGGCCTGCCCCAGGCGGCTTTTAAACGGGTGAGCTTTTGAACGCTTCCACCATCCTGATTTTGCTTTCCAGATCGACCCGTTTTTGATAGGCCGCTTCCGCCTTGGCGACCAGCGCTTCAATATCCGTCGGTTTGACGAGGTAGTCGGTGGCTCCCGACTTCAATCCTTCCACGGCCGACTCGGCGGTGGCGTGCCCCGTGAGCATAATCACCTCCACCATTGGAAATTGCTGTTTAATCCGCTTGAGGGTTTCCAGTCCGTCCAGGCCGGGCATCTTGACATCCAGAATCACGACGTGGATCAGATCCTGTTCGAGCTTTTGCAGGCACTCCATCCCGCTGGAGGCGGTGACCGCGTCGTATCCCAGGCGGGTAAGCATTTTGGCGGTGGTTTGCAGAAAGCGCTCCTCGTCATCGACGAGCATCAGCTTCATCTTGACCATCATTACCATACCTATTCTCCTTTGTGTCACTGTGACAAATTTGAAACGCTCAGTTTAGTTAGTGTCCGTCCAGAAACGGTTATTTCGCCCGATATCGGCGTTATGCTCAAAATTTTATCCTCGGAATATCAACTATATGCCTGTGGTAAAATTTTTCGCATGCCTTGATCTCGACCAAAATTCCTCGTTTCTGGATGGGCACTAGTTAGATGGCTCCAATTAATGCTCCTTGACCGGCGCCAGGTGGATTTCGCGTCCGCGCAGAATTATTTTTATCACCGCTTTGAGGGTTTCGACGCTGTGGCCGTTTTTCTCCACATAAAAAACGGTTTCGGGTTCAAGGCCGCTGATTCGGTCGCTGCCGTGGATGCCGTGCAGTACCACCGGCAGACGGGGAAAGCGGTTGGCCGTGTGTTGGAGCAAATCCATGGGATCCACGCCTGGAAAATCAGGGTCCAGGACCAGCAGATCGAAGTGGATCGGGCTGTTAAACAATTTGAGCAGTGTCTGGCCGTTTTCGACCAGGCGGACCCGGTATCCAAAAGCGGCCAGCTCACGCCGCAGATACTCCCGGATGTGGGGGTTTCGATCGGCGATGAGGATTTCACCGGTTGTCTTCATTGGATAACTCCTCCAACGGCAATGGATCCGGGGTGAAAGAAAGCATCGAGCCGCTCAATACTCCTGGTTTTCCGCCAAGGGGGCGGTGGTGGTTCAAAAGCCGGTTCCGGGTTTCGGTCTTTGGTTCATCGATGCCATCAGCGGGTGTCGAAAACCGTGCGCCGGTTCTGGTCGTGATCGACCACGTATCGCAGCTTGGCCTTCTCCCTGAGAATCGTCAGTAAATCATCGATTCGGTCCCTGGGGATGCCATGGAAACGCAGATAAACATTGCGATAGCCTGCCGGCGCCCGTTCGTAGGTCGAGAGAATGCTGGCCATGCGGCCGCCGAACTGGCGCACCACAGTGACGATTTCCATAATCGATCCGGGGGTGTCCTCGAGAACAAAGGCCACGTGCAACCCACGCTTTTTCAAACCGGTGATGTACAAGGTGGCTTTGAACATGTCGGTCTGCGTAATCACCCCCCACAGCACCCCCTGATCGTCGACTACGGGTGCACCGGAAATTTTGTGCTCCAGCATCAGGGCCGCGGCCTCTTCCATGGTCCAATCGGGGTCTACGGTGAATACCGAGCGGGTCATGATGTCAGCCACCTTGATTTTTGAAATCAGAAAAAGCAGTTCGTGAATGTCCAGGCTGGTGGCATCCGAGGCGGATGCCTGTTTCAGATCGCGATCCGTGATCACGCCGCAAAGCGCGCCCTCGTCGACAACCGGCAACAGCTTGATGTGGTTCTCCTTCATCAGGGACGCGGCCCGCTGCATCGAATCGTTGCGGTCGACGGTAATCACCGGCCGGCTCATCCAGTATCTGATCAACATGGTTCGCCTCCTTTGCAGCACATCCGAAGGGAAAAAGACCCAGCCAGCCGTCTTATTTCCGCCGTCAGGATGGCATAGGTTCATACCCGGCCGGAAGAATAACCAGCGGGATAGGGGATCTGCTAAACATTCGCCTGGCCGTCGACCCGATCACCACGTCGGTAATGTTGCTGCGCCCTTTGGTACCAAGAACCAAGAGCTGGGGTTTTTCCTCTTTGATGGCCACCAGCAGTTCCTGATGGGGAATACCGTTTCTGACCAGATAGCGGCATTGGACCGGATCCGGTGAAGCGGCTTCAAACAGGGCTTTCATCTCGATTTTGCGCGCTTTGACCTGGCTGTCGATGTAATCTACAATCGAAAACGTGTGTGCGTTGCTCAACATGGGCCATTGAACCATTTCCAGTTCCCGCTGGTTGATCACGCTGACCATCACCAGCTCCGCGTTCAGTTTTTTCGACAACCACACACTGTAACGCACGGTTGCCAAAGAGAAGCCGGACAAATCCACCGCCGTCATAATTTTCGTTGCGTGTGGCATGGATGCCTCCTTTCAAATTTCGCGATGAGCGGTTACAGTGGGGTTGTTATTCTGTAAAATACCGGCGAGCAATGGCCATGCCATGATGAAAGAAAGGGCTGCAAAGCAGAAATAACCTGAAAATGCAATTGGTTAAATTAAAGCCCGCTCAAAGGCGGCCCTTTTGACGTCGGTAGTGAATGTCGGGGATTTTATCAGGGTGTAAAGCGGCGCCAAAGTCGCTAGATCGGTCGAGAATGCATTTGCCCGCAAGGGGGCGAGATGTCGGAAAAGGAGCGGCTCTTTTTCACCGTTGACGAGGCCCTGGAGGCGGTTCGAACCGCTTTGACCCGTTATCCATCCCAGTTGAACCTGATTGCAGTGATATGGCCCATGGCTTTCGGTGAGCAGGCCTATATTCAGCCGGATGGACGCAGGCAGGCGGCCTGGGTCAAAGTCCCTGGTCGGGCCCAGCCGGTGCTGATGGGCGAAACGGAGCTGAAGCAATGCCTGGTGCAGAACTTGAAGCGATCGCCGCCGCCACTCGAACGCCTGGCGCGGCTCTGCGCGCTGGTTTTCGGCGCCCGTTGTGGGGTCAGGCCGGGGCCGGATCCGGACGCCCCTGCCGGAATCTGGATTGAGACCCAGATGGCGGATTTTGTCTGCACCCAATGCGGCCGCTGCTGCCTCACCCTGAATTACCGCGACGGGTGCAGCCTGTCCGATTACCGACGCTGGCAGGAACTCGGCCGCAGCGACATCCTGGCCTGGGTGGGCACGGTTGAGCAAGCCGGGCGGATCATCGCCTGCCGCATTTGGATTGAGCCGGGGACTAACCGCTACGCACAGCGCTGCCCCTGGCTGAAAGCCACAAACCAGCCGCATCGCTGGACTTGCACGATCCATGCGGTCCGGCCCACCATCTGCCGCAGCTATCCCGGCAGCCGCAAACATGCCCGGATGACCGGTTGCCGGGGGGTTTGAACCCCACCCCCGGCGGCCTGCTGCCAACGGCGGTGGCGCTAGGATGTCTGGCAACTCTTTTCGGCCGGTTTGCATGGCGCTGTAAAATGTCGTATGGAGAGGGTCAGACCCACAACCGCCCCATGGTGGGGGCGAAAAGGTTACCGATCACGCCCCCTGATTTCGAGCAACCCCCAGCCGGTAACGCGACAAACGGAGCCTTAGCATGACCGACGGCACCTTCGAAAAGATCAAACACTCCGACCGGCGCCTGTATGGGCCCCAGAAACTGCTGTTGTGCGGCTTCTCCCCGGCGGCCCAGCCTAAATTCATGACTCTTTTGAAAATGGCCGGCCTTGACTCGATTCCCGTGGTCTGGGCTGCCGCCGGCAGCCCAAACGAGACCCTCGCCGCTCTGCTCGACCTGCCCAACGGCAGCGGAGTGGGCGGGGCGGGCGATTTTCCGCGGGCTGTTATCGCCTCCGGCATAACCCAAAACCAGCTGCATACCCTGATGACCATCTGCCGCCAAAGCGGCATGCAGCCGGCCCTGTGGGCGGCCCTGACACCGACCTCGGCCACATGGCCTCTGAGGCGGCTGCTGACCGAGCTGGAGGCCGAACGCGAAGCTCTGCGTCAGGCCAAGGAAAAATAGTCGTACGCGTTGCTTGACGATGCATCCGGGCCGCTGCGCCGCCCATTCGCAGCTGACCCGACCCCATTTCGCGGTCCCATAGAGAGTGCCCATCCAGAAACGAGGAATTTTGGTCGAGATCAAGGCATGCGAAAAATTTTACCACAGGCATATAGTTGATATTCCGAGGATAAAATTTTGAGCATAACGCAGACGTCGGGCGAAATAACCGTTTATGGATGGGCACTAGAGAGCGGATGATGCCAATCCAAAAACATACCATCACCATGCTGGTGGAGAATGAACCGGGGGTAACCGCGCGGGTCTCCGGCCTGTTTGCCGGCCGCGGCTACAACATTGAAACGATCTGCGGGGCCCCCACCGCCAATCCGGCTGTGTCGCGCATCACCATTACCACCAATGCCGCGCCGGACCAGATGGAGCAGATCATGAAGCAGGTTCGGCGCCTGGTGAATGTGATCAAGGTCAGGGATATGAGCAAAGACGACGCGGTCAGACGGGAACTGGCCCTGATTTGCGTCGAGGCGCAGGATGCGTGCCGGTCGGAAATCCAGCGCATCGTTGAGAACTTCCGGGCCCGCATCGTGGATACGGGTGTGAGCCACTACATCATCGAGGTAACCGGGAGAATCGAGAAAATCGAGGCGCTGTTGCGCCTGTTGGCGCCCATGGGCATCAAGAAGGTGGCCCGCTCCGGTATTCTGGCCCTTTATCGCGAACCGGGTTGAGTCGCTGGTCCGCAGGTTGACCGCCATCGATCCGGACAAGCCAAGGCCCGACAGATGGAACACCTGTTGTCGTTTAATTCGTGCCCATCCATAAACGGTTATTTCGCCCGATATCTGCGTTATGCTCAAAATTTTATCCTCGGAATATCAACTATATGCCTGTGGTAAAATTTTTCGCATGCCTTGATCTCGACCAAAATTCCTCGTTTCTGGATGGGCACTAATTCGGATCATCTTTGAAACGATTGTGAAAGGATGCACCTTAAATGGGAGCCAGTGAGTTCAGAAGACGCTATGAACGCAAAGACTATGGGACCGATGTGATTTTTTCGGTAGAGGGGAAAGCTTTTGGCGGTTGGCTCAAGGACATCAGCGTCGGTGGTGCATTTATCACCACCGTGGCGGTGAACCAGGTTTACCGGGGCGACGTCATCACCCTCAGCATCCCCTTCACCGATGGGAAAAAAAGCATCAAACGCCGCGCTAGAGTTTTGTGGACCAACGGGGAGGGCTTTGCCGCCGAGTTTTTTTAATCAATTCTGTTTGACGACGCGATAGAGCTTTTGGCTGAACTCCAACATTTCGTAGGGTTTGGCCACCACCTCGCAAAACCCATAGCTTTTGTAGTTGCCGATTACCGGGTTGTCGCAATAGCCGCTGGACACGATCGCCTTGACACCGGGATCGATCTCCTTGAGTATCTTGATGGTTTCCTCGCCGCCCATGCCGCCTTTGATGGTCAGATCCAGGATCACCGCATCGTAGGGTGCTGAAGTCTCCAGGGCGGTCTGGTACTTGCGGATGGCCCCTTGCCCCCCCTCGGCAAAGTCCACCGCGTAGCCCAGATGCCTGAGCATGTTGCCGGCCAGCTCGCGGATCATCGCTTCATCATCCATGACCAGGATTTTGCCTTGGCCATACATCAGTTTATTGGTTTGCTGCGCCAGCGGCGAACCGTCGGGTAATGGCTGCCGGCCTGGCATCCTATCCGAAGCCGGAATCAGCACGTGTACGGTGGTGCCGACCCCGACCTGGGAGTCGATGACGATTTCACCGCCATGCCTGGAAATGATGGAATGGGAGATGGAAAGCCCTAAACCGGTCCCTTTGCTGCTGCCCTTGGCCTTGGTCGAGAAATAGGGGTCGAAAATTTTCTCGAGCTGTTCAGCCGGAATGCCGACCCCCTGGTCCTTGATGACGACATCGATGTATCGCCCGGGGGCCAGAAAGCCGCACGGACGACCGATGGTTTTGTTTTCGAAACCGATCACCACGGTTCCTCCGGCCGGCATCGACTCCGCGGCATTGACCATCAGATGATGCACCGCCTGACCGATCTGCTGCGGATCGACGTCGGCCGGCCAGGTTTGGGCGGGCGGCTTCAATTCACAACGGATGTTGGACCCGCTGAGGGAGAAGGCGGCCGCATTTTCGACCACAGTGACGATGTCGGTGGGCTGTTTGGTCGGCTGCCCACCCTTTGAAAAGGTGATCAAGCGCTGGGTCAGCGTGCGGGCCACGCGCGAGGCCGCCAGGGCCTGCTTCAACAGGCCGGCCAGCTCGGCGTCGCTGGCGACGTGTTCCAGGGCCAGGGAAAGGTTGCCCATGATGGCGGTCAAAAGGTTGTTGTAGTCATGGGCGATGCCGCCCGAGAGGGCGGCGATGGATTCCAACTGGCGAATCTGGCGCTTCAGATCGCTGTTGACCGTTGTGCAATCGTCCTGGGGGTTCATCATCGGGTCCCGTTGCAAAAGGGTATGCCTCAGCGAGTAGTTAGTGCCCATCCATAAACGGTTATTTCGCCCGATATCTTCGTTATGCTCAAAATTTTATCCTCGGAATATCACCTATATGCCTGTGGTAAAATTTTTCGCATGCCTTGATCTCGACCAAAATTCCTCGTTTCTGGATGGGCACTAGTTTAACGAGCCGGCCGGTAATACCCCTATTATCGGTCTTGTGGCCGGCAACTTGAGCGGGCCGGTCGGATACTGTCCCATTTTGGGCTGTGTTGATTATGGGCCCCGGAAAAATAATAATTCCACATCTTGCTTGTCTGTTGGCCCACCACCGGCGTTACATCCGCCGCCACATATCCCGATATGCGCCGACGGATGTGCCTGGGTGCCGAACCAAAATCCGGCGCTATATTGTGGAATTATTTATTGCCGCGACCCTAAAGCCCTGGCGGACCGGTGCCGATAATGAAGGCATCGCACAGTGACCACCAGGAAACGTGACCATGCATTGGCTCGAAGCGGCGGCGCATTACAACCCCTATCTCGATTCAAGCCAGGGGCTCTTGGGAGAAAAAGACCCCGCGGCCCTCTTTGACGCGCTGTTGCGCCGGCAAGGGGGCCTGGAGACGCTGGCCGGCCAGTTCCTGCAGACCGGCATCGACCACCACCTCCAAAAGGACTACGCGGCGGCGGCCAAGGCTTTCGGCGCCGCCATCAGTCTGGCCCCCCAGGGGTCCTACAATGCCGAGGCGTCCCAGTACCTGGCCCAGACCCATCTCAAGCTGGAAGCGCCGGACAAGGCCGTTGCGGTCTACCATCAGGCCATCCAGCGCAACCCCCAACGCGACGATCTGCGGGCCGGGCTGGGGCAGCTCTACTTCGCCGAAGGGCGCTACACGGAGTCGGCTCAGCACTACCGGGCCGCCGTGCAGATCAACCCCGGGGCAACCAACCGCTACGCCTTCGGCGAGGCGTTGCTCAAGGTCGGCAACACCAGCGAGGCCGAATACCAGTTCCGTGAGGTTCGGCGGCTGGACCCCCGCAGCCACGCCGGCGACTACGGCCTCGGGAAGCTCTACGCCCAGACCGAGCGCTTCGACAAGGCCATCCAACACTTCGAAGCAGCGCTGGATCGGAAGCCCGATTTTCACGACGCCCTGGCCGAGATCGGTTACGTCCATGCCGACGCCGGTGAGATCGACAAGGCCCGTGCCGTGGCCCGGCGCCTGGCCCCCTTGGACCCGGCCCTGGGCCGCACCCTCGAGCGCTTCATCGACGAGCGTGAGCCGCCGCGCATCGCCTTCGCCCTGGCCGCCGGCTCCTTTCCCCACATGATGTCCAAGGGAACCGCCGTCGCAGCCATCGACGCCTATCTGCAAAACGCCGGCGCCCAAGTCAGCGTGAGCATGCAGTTTCGCTTTTCCAAGCAGATGGACCCGGCAGCGGTCGAAAACCGCTTCAACTGGACCATCTCGCGCGCCGTGAGCCACAACCTCGCCCACACCTACCATTTCGGCGATGCCATCCCCGCCAGCGAAGTGGCCATCGAGCCCTATCCCGATTACGTCATCTACAACGCCGATGCCCGCACGGCCACGGTCGGCTTCAGCGTGCGCCAGAACCAGAGTGCCGACGGCACCATCGACCCGTCGCACATCGTCTTCAAGTTTGCGGGCCAGGATCGGTTCGGCGTCTCCATGGACCGCCAAGGCGATGAATACAGCGGCTTTTCGGGGTCGGTCTAGACCTCAAACGGGCAGGCCGCCGGGCTGAAACCGGGTTCCCTCCCCGCGCGGTCGCAACCCAGCTGTATGCCGAATGAAAAACAGCTTTTGATATGGTCAGGGGGGCTGAGGCCGCGGAAGCGTTTGCGGGCCGAAAAGGGCGCTTACGCCCTGAGCCCGGCGGCGATGTTGTCGTTGATCTTGATCAGGACGGTCAATTTTTCGGGGGCGGGGGCGGCCAGGGTCTCCAGGATGCGGGTGTCGACAAAGCGGCTCAGGCGCAGCAGGTCCAGTTTGATCGGGTCGGGCAGGGGGTTGTCGGCTTTGCCCAGTTCGACCTGAAAGATGGTCCAGATGCGCTGGTTGTAGCGCAGGGCCTCATCCAGCAGCTCGGCCCGGGCGTCGTCGGCCCACTGCTTTTGGCACAGCCTGAGTTTGCGTGAGGCCTCGGTCAACACCCGGGCCTCGGTTTCGCGGCCCGAGACGGTGGCCTGTTCAATGGATCGATAGGCGTGCAGGGCATTATGACGCACGGGCGAGTATCTCCTCTTCGTAGGCGATGAGCTTTTTGGCGCATTTAAGGGCCTGGTAATAGTCGCCCACCAGGATGGCGTTGCTGACGCGCTCGATGATGCCCAGGGCGCTGGGCGCGGCATCGAGAAATTCGCGCACCTGCCGCCAGTAGGCGCTGTGGTGCTCGGCCAGGCGGCCGGCATCGATGTACATCAACTGCACGGCGAAGTAGATCCGCCGGGCCGGGCTGTGGGCCGCTTCGGGGCTCAGGATCTCCTTTTCGCGCAGGATCGGCACGCGGTTTTCGATCATGAGGCTGCAGCGCGTGGCGCCGTTGGTGACCACGGCCCCGCCCACGATCATGCGTTCGCCCGGTTTCAATGTGATTTTGAGCCCCATGCTGGTCGGGTCCTTGCCGGTGTGGGTTTGGTTTTCAGCAGCAGCGCCGGCTGCCGATGGCAGTTGACGGAAAAAGCGCAGGCCGCTTTGACGCTCGGGCAGGGGGATTGGCACGCCCCCTGCCCGAGGGTTACGGGTTGGCCGGGGATCCTTGGCGTTTAAAAGAGCCGCAGCACGCTCTGGGCGGCCTGGGAGGCCAGGCTCAAGGAGGTGGTCCCCAGGGCCTGACGGGTCTGCAGCATCAGCATGTTGGCGCCTTCTTCGTTCATGTCGGCCAGCACCAGGTTGTCGCCGCCGACGGTGAGGGTGTTGACCATCTCGGTGGTGAAGTCGGCCCGAATCTGGATAGTGGACAGATTCGAAGACAGAATCTGGGCTTCAGTGCGCAGCGCTTTGATAGCAATGTCGATTTCACCAATGGCAGTATCGATATTCGCAACGTTTAAGGTGGGAGGATCACCCGTTACAAAAACACCCGTGGCTAAACTGACCGTTGTCCCCGCAATGGATCCTGCGGTGGTCGATGTGGCGGAGGTGCCAACCACTTCGAGAGAACTATCACCAGCTTCATTGAAAACAACGCTGATCGTGTCTCCGGCAAGCAGGTTCTGGCCCCCGTAACCCGAGTCGGCTGCCAAGGTAGCAATTTGATCACGAATTCCGTCATACTGCGTTGCCAAATCAGCAGCATTGTTCGACGTTTTGGCGGCCGAG
>JAWOIA010000242.1:0-13685 GCA_046484885.1 Desulfosarcina sp.
AGGGGCTGATGATGATGTTGACCATTGCCCTTCAAGTATTGACCCTGATGGAATTGGTTTCCCGCAGGCAGTTATCCAAATCGGGTGAATCCATTTCAGGACTTGTTCCCGGCAATCCGAAAATGAAGACGACCCACCCCACGGCGGAACGGCTGCTTTCACAATTCGATAACCTCCACCTATTGATCCAAAACCAGGGGAAAAAGATTTCGGCCGTGATGGTTGAAGGATTGACAACCCTACAGCAGAAAATCCTATCCATCCTGCAATTGCCAGAAGAAATTTATAACCTTTCCTTCAAGCATGGAAAAAAGAATTCGGCATTCTAAAATGAGCGAAACCCAAGTGGCCGGTCACCTGCGGCGCAAGGCGCTGATTCAACGCTTGGTGAAGGCCGGCATCTGGAAGGAAGAATAAAAGATGGGCACGCGAAATTCCAAAAAGGGCAAGGAACTCGAAACTTTAGATGAGATGATCGCGGAGATCACTGTCGACGCTTATGGAGATGATGAACAGCTCTGGGCCTTTCGGCAGGCCTTCGAGGATGACGTTACCCTGCCGGCCGACGGTTTCATCATCGGGGAACCGGTTTCAGTGATCGCGGTGGACTACGACGGTAACGAACGGCGCGGTCTCACCGCAAGATGCCGGCGTGAAGATGGGTCCGAATATTTAATTGCGGTCTCCGATGTCGTGTTGCCGCAAACATCGGTTGGGGCGAGCTACATTGCTGCCTACCGGAGGTGGCTCAACCTCGATCCTTATCTTTCCGAAACGCAGAAACCTTCCAGACGCCGGCGGCAGCACAAGGCGGCTGAGGATGAGTTCGACCTTAACAAACCGCTCGAACTGGTCACTCTATCGGTCAAGGAGCGGGCCGCCCGGTGCCGTCTGCTGCGGAGTGAGCGGGTCATTACCCTGCGCACGAGCCGCCTCTGGGAGTTGGTGCCCGGCGCGATTGCCACGGTCAAGCCAGTAAAACAGTGGCGTTACGGCGGCTATCCGTATCTTTCCGGCGAGGTTCAGTCGACTCGAATCGACGTGAAGGCCCTCGATCTCGTGCCACTGGGGCTCGAAGATATGGGCATGTGGGACCCCAAGGAAGCGTATTGGGGAGAAGATGACGAACCCATCGAGGATTGGGCGTTGCCGATCATCGCTCACGGGCCGCGCCCCATGTTCGAGATGGAGCAGGTGCTGCCTGGCGAGGACCCTGACGATCCGTTCAATGACCCCATCACCCGATCCAACGACCTCAAAGATGCCGGCGATCGGGCAGAGGCGATTAAGATTTTAATGGAGCTATGCCAGGCTGACCTGCGTTGTCTCGATGCCCATTCGCATCTGGGCAATTTTGTCTTTGACCACAATCCCGATGATGCCATCCGGCATTACGAAGTCGGTCTGCGTATTGGCCTGCTGTCTTTGGGTGACGACTTTACCGGCGTGCTAGCGTGGGGCCTTATCGACAACCGTCCGTTTCTGCGTTGTATGCACGGCTATGGATTGTGTCTCTGGCGTCTCGGACACTTTGACGCGGCGGAGCGCATCTTTCAACAGATGCTCTGGTTGAACCCGTCCGACAACCAGGGCGTGCGGTTTCTCATCGATGAGGTGAAGGCAAAAACAACTTGGAAGGATCGTGAGAACGAATAGTGGAATGGCAGGGAATTTCGAGCCGACATCTACTATAACCAACAAGATCACCACCGGACTTACCCGCATCGAGCGGGCGCGGGGGTTTCTGGAGGCCGCCACCTTGTCCGAGGATTGGATAAAGGAGATGGGGCAGCGCGCATTGGTGCTGGAGGCCCATCATACGACCCATATCGAAGGGACGCGGCTGACCTTGGATCAGGCAGTGCGACTCCTCGCAGGCAATCTTGTCCCGAGGCCGACCCCGACGATGCCAGAGAACTCCTGAATTACCGGAAGGCCTTAGATTTCGTCTCAGAATTCCTTGCCAGCGGAGATCGTCTAGACGCCCCAGGCGCTCTGCACCACATCGTTGTGCAGGGAATCAATCGGAGAAAAATTTTTCTTGATGACCGCGACCGGGTTGATTTCCTGGATCGGCTCGCCAATATCCTGTCCGATTCCCGACCGTCTTGTTTTGCATGGTCTTTGATGGCCACGCATTGCCATTTGTTATTGCGGATGCAACCCTCTTCATAACCGCTCTCGGTTTTAAGCCTCACGGGGGATCAAGTGGTTGTCGAAAAAGTCATTTTTACAAACTGGTTTTGCCTTGTGTTATACGGCCGGTATAGAGACACTCGGAGCGAAGACGCCGACCAACGATCTTTTCAACCATCGCACCGATCTTGAGCACGGCATCAACATCCAACCCTGTTTCAAATCGCATTTCGTCTAAGAAAACCGTCAAGTCCTCGGTGGCCACCAGTCCAGATATGCCAGGGTCTTTATGATAATATGCCCCCGTGCCGGCTACCGGAACGCCGTCTACAAAATTGGCCGGCTGGCCTCCCAGTCCCCCCATGGTTGATTCGAAATGGGTGATGCCGGCCTGGAGGGCGGCCAGCACATTGGCCAACCCCCACCCACGCATCGAATGAAAATGGGCGATATGTTTATCCGGATCTGGAACGGCATCCAGCGCCAAAGAAAAATAATCATGCACCTGGTCCGGTGTGGCCGACCCATCGTGGTCGGCGTGTTCGATTTCGTCAGCGCCGATCCCCAACCAGCGCCGAGTGAAAGCAACAGCGGTTTTCATATTTGTCTGGCCTGCCCTTGGGTATCCCCAGATGGAATTTATGACTCCGCATACTTTTAAACCAGAATCCTTTGCATGCCGAATGCACCCCTCGGACATCCGCCAATAATCGTCAATGGTCATGCCGGAATTATTGTATTGATAGGCTTCACTTACTGAAATCACCAAAAGAATCCGGTCCGGGCCGAAGCCCGCCTGGCGCGCTGCAACGGCGCGGTCCACCGCGGCCTTGTTAATTGTGATGGCCGAAAGCTCAATTGACGGCAGGCAACGAGCGATTGATCGCTGTGTTCGGATCAAACGCAACAATTCCTCGGCGTCGGCAAACTGCGGCAGGCGTTTGGGATTGGCGAAATTGGTTACTTCTATGCGCCGAAAACCGGCGAGGATCAATTGCTCCACGATCCACAATTTGGCGCTGGTGGGAATCAGGCGTTCTTCGCGTTGGAAGCCCTCCCGCACGGTGGTGTCACGGACGGCGACCTGTTTGGGACGAACCAGTTGACTCATAAACAAGCACGCTCCTCGCTATTGTTGGTTGCGCCGGCAATGCCATGCTGCGTTGTAAGACGATGAGGCATCAATCGTCATAGAAATTGGCTTCGACTCCGGCTTAAGCATTAGATCGGTTTCCCGCGGAAGCTGACCCGGCATGGTGGTCGGGGCCATCTGGCCGCCGGTCATCCCGTAGACAGCGTTGTTGACAAAAATGGTGGTGAATTTTTCCCCGCGGTTGGCCGCGTGGATGATCTCGCCCATTCCGATACTAGCCAGGTCCCCGTCTCCCTGATAGGTAAACACCATCAAGTCGGGCCGAACCCTCTTTATTCCCGTGGCGACGGCCGGCGCGCGGCCGTGGGCGGCCTCCTGAAAATCGAAGTTGAAGTAATTGTAAGCCAGCACCGCGCATCCCACTGGAGCGACACCGACCGTATGCCCTTGAATGTTCAATTCGTCGATCACCTCGCCAATCAGGCGGTGGATCACGCCATGGGTGCATCCCGGACAATAATGCGTGGGAAGCCTTGCGGACAAACGGCGACACACAAGGCGCAACCTTTGCAGCGCTGCGCATCGATTCGATACTCGGTGGTCATTGGTTCGGATTTCCTTTCTGTTTTGTATGAGAATGATCGGATTACAAAAAAGTATTTTGACGATTCAGTGACAGAAGTCTGTTTTCGGCCGGGTCAGCGCGGGCAGGCCGATGCGCTTGCCTGTTTCTATCCGCGCAGGCTGCGTGTTCAGCACCTGGAAGGGCATACGCGGCGCTTATGCCGGAACATCATCCCCGACGCTCGGCAAGTTCCTCGCGGCTGTTTTTGATGCGGTGATAGTCTTGAATGGGAAAAACGCCCATCGCCTCCCGCTTCAAGCTCGAGATCGCCCGCAGCGATGCATCGGCGCCATGGATGGTGGTAGTGTAGGGAACATTGGAGGCCAGCGCGGCCCGGCGAATAGCATAGCCATCCTTGAGCGGTCCGCTCTCACCAGCGGTGTTGACGACCAGTTGGACCATCTTGTTCTTGATCGCATCCACCACATGGGGCCGGCCCATGGACACCTTTTTGATGGTTTGGCATTGAACACCGTGTTGCAATAGAAAACGGGCGGTGCCATCCGTGGACAAAATGTCGAAGCCCATTGACCGAAACCCGGCGGCAATGGCCACCGCCGAGGGTTTGTCCTTATCCGCCACGCTGATGAAGACGGTCCCGGACGTGGGCAGGCGCTGGCCCGCGCCCAGTTGGGCCTTGGCATAGGCGGTGCCGAAATCCGAGGCGATTCCCATCACTTCCCCGGTGGACTTCATCTCCGGCCCCAAAAGCAGATCCACCCCCGGCAGCTTGCCGAAGGGAAAGACCGACTCTTTGACGCTGATATGCCGGGGAAAAGGCAAATCCCCGTGGATGCCCATTTCTGGCAACGAACGGCCCAGCATCGCCTTGGCGGCGGCCTTGGCCAGCGCCACCCCCGTGGCCTTGCTCACAAAAGGAACGGTGCGCGAGGCGCGTGGATTGACCTCCAGTACGAACAGCTTGTCATTGTGTACGGCGTATTGCACGTTCATCAGCCCCACCACCCGCAACTCGGCGGCCATGACGCGGGTGGCGGCGCGGATTTCCTCGAGGACGGTGTCGCCCAACGTGCGGGGCGGCAGCACGCAGGCCGAGTCGCCGGAGTGAATCCCGGCCGCCTCGATATGCTCCATGATGCCCGCGATACAGGTGTTCGCGCCGTCCGACACCGCGTCCACATCCACCTCCAGGGCGTTTTCCAGGAATTTGTCGATGAGCACGGGGTGTCCGGGTGACGCTTCCAGGGCCAGCCGGACAAAGGTTTCCAGTTCAGATGGATCGAACACAATTTTCATGGCCCTGCCGCCGAGCACATAGGAGGGTCGTACCAGCACCGGGAAGCCAATGGCCCTGGCCGCGGCGGCCGCCTCCCGCACCGTGAGCACCGCCTCGCTGGCCGGCTGGCGCAGGCCCAGTTGTTGCAAAAAGACCCTGAAAAACGCCCGGTCCTCGGCCCGGGCGATATCCTGCGGATGGGTGCCCAGAATGGGCGCGCCCGCCCGTTGCAGTGGCAGAGCGAGGTTCAACGGCGTCTGACCGCCGAACTGGACAATAACGCCCATGGGCTTTTCTGTCTCCACGATGTGCAGCACGTCCTCTGTGGTCAGAGGTTCGAAATAGAGGCGGTCGGAGGTGTCGTAGTCGGTGCTTACGGTCTCAGGGTTGCTGTTGACCATGATGCTCTGCACTCCTTCCTCGGCCAATGCGAAGGCGGCATGAACGCAGCAGTAGTCGAATTCGATGCCTTGGCCGATGCGGTTGGGGCCGCCGCCGATGATCATCACCTTGGCCCCGTCGGTGGTGCGCGCCTCGCATTCGTGTTCATAGGTGGAATAGTAATACGGTGTTGCCGCCTCGAATTCTGCAGCGCAGGTGTCCACCAGTTTATATGAAGTAAAAATCTCCAGGCCGCGACGATGTTTGCCCACAACCTCTTCCGTGACACCGGTAAGGCGGGCGATCTGTTCGTCTGAAAAACCCCAGGCTTTAGCCTTGCGCAGCAGAACCGCGGGCAAAGGCCCACGCGCCGACGCCAGTTCCCTTTCCAGGTGGGCCAGTTGGCCCATTTGATTCAAAAACCAGGGGTCGATGCCGGAAAGTTCGTGAATCCGCTGCACGGACCAGCCGGCCAACAGGGCGTGGCGCAAATAGAAAATGCGCCGGGAGTTGGGCTGGGCCAGTTTTTGCGTGATGAGCGTCTCCGGAGGTGGATCATCCATTATCGGGTGGCGGCCCAGTTCCAGGGAGCGTATCGCCTTTTGGAGGGCCTCCTTGAAGGTGCGGCCAATGGCCATGACCTCGCCCACCGATTTCATGGAAGTGGTCAAATTATCCTCGCAGCCGGGAAATTTTTCGAAGGCAAAGCGCGGAATTTTCACCACGCAATAATCCAAGGCCGGTTCGAAGGCAGCCACGGTGCTGCCGGTAATGTCGTTGGGCAACTCGTCCAGGGTGTATCCCACGGCCAACAGGGCGGCAATTTTGGCGATGGGAAAACCCGTGGCTTTGGAGGCCAGGGCCGAGCTACGGGAGACCCGTGGGTTCATCTCCACCACCAGCATCCGGCCGTCACGCGGGTTGACGGCGAACTGCACGTTGGAGCCGCCGGTGTCCACGCCGATCTCGCGCATGATGGCGATGGCGGCGGTGCGCATCTGCTGGTATTCGCGGTCCGACAGGGTCTGGGCCGGCGCAACGGTGATGCTGTCACCGGTGTGCACGCCCATGGGGTCGAAATTTTCGATGGAGCAGACGATGACCGCATTATCTTTTCCGTCCCGCATCACCTCCAGCTCGAATTCCTTCCAGCCCAGCAGAGACGATTCCACCTGGATCTGGCCAATAAGGCTGGCCCAAATGCCTGCGGCAGCGATGGTTTCCAGATCTTCGGGATTATAGGCCACGCCGCCGCCCGTTCCGCCCAGGGTGAAGGCCGGACGGATGATCACCGGGTAACCGATGCGATCGGCGGCGGCCCTGGTGGT
The DNA here is from genome assembly GCA_046484885.1 of Desulfosarcina sp. Classification (GTDB taxonomy): domain Bacteria; phylum Desulfobacterota; class Desulfobacteria; order Desulfobacterales; family Desulfosarcinaceae; genus Desulfosarcina. Next base: position 6,801 of record JAWOIA010000242.1, read on the forward strand.
CTCCATATCCGTGGCGATGTCGCTGACCGCCATGGCCAGGCCGATGCGGGCCATGGCGCGCCGGAAAAGGTCACGGTCCTCGGCCTTTCGAATCGCCTCCAGGTTGGCGCCGATCAGCTCCACCCCGTGGGCCTCCAGCACCCCCATCCGATGCAGCTCGACGGCGGTGTTCAACCCTGTCTGGCCGCCCAGGGTGGGCAGTAGGGCGTCGGGCCGCTCCTTGGCGATGATGGCCGCCACGGTATCGGCGGTCACCGGCTCGATGTAGGTGCGGTGGGCCGTTTCGGGATCGGTCATGATGGTGGCCGGATTGCTGTTGACCAGCACCACCTCGTACCCCTCGGCCTTTAGCGCCTTGCACGCCTGGGTCCCGGAGTAGTCGAACTCGCAGGCCTGGCCGATGATGATAGGCCCGGCGCCGATGATGAGGATTTTATGGATGTCGGTTCGCTTGGGCATCGGTTTTGCGTTTGTCTTGGAGCTGCATTGCTCCCGGTTAAAGGTTGAAAGGATACCCCCAGATTTTTATAACCCGGCGATCATTCGTCGGAACGCTTCGAATAAATAGCCTGCGTCATGGGGCCCGGGAGCGGCTTCCGGGTGGTACTGCACCGCCATGAGCGGCAGCTTGCGGTGGCAAAAACCTTCCAGCGTCCTGTCGTTTAAGTTGATGTGGGTCGGCGCTATCTCCCGTTGGTCCAAGCTTTCAGGCGCCACGGCAAAACCGTGATTTTGGGAAGTAATTTCCACCCTGCCGGTGGCCAGATGCTCGACCGGCTGATTGCCCCCCCGGTACCCGAACTTGAGTTTGAAAGTCTTGCCCCCCAGGGCCAGGGCCATTAGCTGGTGGCCCAGGCAGATTCCGAACATGGGCCGGTATCCGAGCAGTTCCCAAACGGTTCGGATCGCCTGGACGGCCGGCTCGGGATCGCCCGGCCCGTTGGAAAGAAATACCGCGTCCGGCGCCATGGCCATGATATCCGAGGCAATGGTCGCGGCCGGCACGACAATCACCTCAACACCCGATCCTTCGAGGCAGCGCAAAATGTTGTGCTTGATGCCATAGTCGATGGCCACCACCGACGGTTTTTGGCCTTGCGCCGCCCAGGCACCCTTGCCGAAACAGGCCTGCGGAGAAGGAAAGAACACTTTTCTTCCACTGATCCACCGATAGGGTTCGAGCGTTGACGCCGCGCGGGTCAGATCGCGACCCGCCATGGGCGGGATCGCCCGGGCTTTTTGGACACAGGAACGCGGGTCATGGTTTTCGGTTGAGACAAAGGCGCGCATGGCGCCGGCCGTGCGGATATGCCGGGTAAGGGCGCGTGTGTCCAGCCCCTCGATGCCCAGTTTGCCGTGGCGTCTCAGAAAATCAGCCAATGCCTCGCTGGCCCGATGGTTGCTCGGATCGGCCTGATACTCTTTGACGATCAGAGCCTTGGCGTGGACGCCGTCGGACTCCATGTCCTCGGAATTGACGCCGTAATTGCCGATCAGCGGATAGGTCATGACCACCATCTGTCCGCTGTAGGACGGATCGGTGAGGATCTCCTGGTAACCGGTCATGCCGGTGTTGAAGACGATCTCCCCCGATGCTTCTCCGTGTCCGGTGAACGAGCGGCACTCAAAAACACGGCCATCTTCCAGCGCCAATACGGCCGCCAACTTTTCATTCGGTTTCAGAAACATTGAGTTGACATCCGTTACCCTTGCCCGGCCGCCCTTGCCCCCAGGTCAAAAGCCTCCAAATTGATGCCGGCAAAAGCCGCCTTTGTTTTGTTCTTCATGGCGGCACGAAATCTGTCGGGCGCCACATCCGTTGCACCGCTACCGGCCAAGGCCCCCAGCATCACCATGTTCAACGACAAGGACGATCCAGCCCGCAAGGCCAAAGAGGTGGCGTCCAAGGCGATCAGACGGTTGACCCGGCCTGCCAGCTTCGCCATGGCGGAGTCAATATCCGGATAACAGGACTGTCCAGTGGCCACGGTAAAAGGCGGTTGAGGGGCCGTGTTGGTGATGATCACGCTATGGGCGCCGCACTTTTTCGCCGCCCGGATAGTTTCGGAAGGCTCGAATCCCAGCAGGATGTCCGCTTCGCCATCGGCGATGCAATAGCCGACCCCATCACCGAGCAGGACCATGGACTCCACCACCCCGCCGCGTTGGGCCATGCCGTGGAATTCCGACATCCGTGGCGTGATGCCGGCTGCGGCCGCCGCTTCGCCTACTATGCGGGCCGCCAGAATGTTGCCTTGTCCGCCCACCGCTACGATCATGATCCGTTTTGTTGTCATCGCGCTACCTCCTTGTCAGCCGCCGGCAAGATGGCATTTTCGGGGCAGATCTGGGCGCAGAGGGTGCAACCGGTGCACCGGTCCGCGTCGATTCCGACCTTGCCTTCGGCCACAAAAAAGGCCGGGCAGGCCGCTTTGCTCACACATACCTTGTGGTCACGGCACTTTGCGGCGTTCACTTGGTACGGACGCCGTTTGCGATTGTGGGGCAAAGTGCGTTCGTACAGCGGACATGGCGCGGCGGCGATGAGCACCGAAACCCCCCGGTGACGGGCCAGTTCGCGTATGGCCTCAACGGTTTTCCGGTATTTGAAGGGGTTGACCGTGAGCACTTTCTGGACGCCCAGGCCTTTCACCGCGGCTTCGATGGACACCGGGGTGCGATCCAGATTCAGGTGGCGGAGATCCACGCCGGGATGGGGCTGATGCCCGGTCATGCCGGTGGTGCCGTTGTCCAGCACGACCACCATGAAATCGTGGTTGTTGTAGACCGCGCTGGCCAGGGGGGACAGGCCACTGTGGAAAAAGGTGGAGTCGCCGATAAAAGCCACCACCTTACGCCCCGTTGCCCGCGCAAAACCTCCGGCCGTGCCGATGCCGGCGCCCATGGCGATCAGAAAATCGCCCATGCGCAAAGGCGGCAGCAGTCCCAGCGTATAGCAACCAATGTCGGTGGGGTAGATGGCCTCGTCGCCGAAGACCTCCCGCACGGCCGCGTACGCGGCTCGGTGGGGGCAGCCGGGACACAGGTTGGGCGGCCTGGCCGGAACCTCGGGCAGGTCGTCGATTCGGATGGAGGCAGGCAGGGTAAAAGGCAAATTGAAATAGGATGCGATCACTCTTTTTACCGTTGTCGGGTCGAATTCGTACAGCTTTGAAAAAAGACCCTCTCCCTTGCCGTGAATCGGCAGCATCATGCCGAACCCCTGGGCGCAGCTGCTTACGGCCTCCTGCAGGCAGGGCTCGCCCTCTTCCGCCACCAGCACCCTTTCGCACGCTTCCAAAAACCGGTGGGTCAGTTTTTCAGGAAACGGATGAGAGAATCCCACACGCAAAACCCTGAACCGATCAGCGGCACCGAGTTCTTTTATGGCGTCGCTGACATAGCCGTAGCTTACGCCATTGCAGACGATGCCCCATGGGCCGTCGCCCTCGATTCGGTTCCAGGGGCTTTCGTCGGCCATGGCGGCCGCCCTCGCCATCTTCTCGAGCAGTTTTGGGTGCAGGCCACGCGACACTGCGGGAATACACACATAAGACATGGGGTTCTTTTCGAACGAGCCCCTGGTTACCCTTTTGCGCAAAGGCCCGAAGACGACCATGCCGCTGGAGTGGTTGATCCGTGTGGTGGTGCGCAGGATCACCGGCAGTTTGAGCGATTCGGACAGGTCGAAGGCATGGGTCGTCATTTCCTTGGCTTCGGCCACAGTGGACGGCTCCAGGATAGGAAGGCCGCTGAGCTTACCGTACCAGCGCGTGTCCTGCTCGTTCTGGCTGGAAAACATAAAGGGGTCGTCGGCGGCCACCAACACCAAGGCACCGTTGACACCCGTGTAGGCAAGCGTCATGAGGGCGTCTGCCGCCACATTGACACCCACATGCTTCATGGTCACCATGGTCCTGAGGCCGCACATGGCGGCGCCGGCGGCCACTTCGAGAGCGACTTTTTCGTTGGCGCTGTATTCGAAGTAAAGGTCGCTCTCGCGAGAGATTTGAAAGAACTGCAGGGCGATCTCCGAAGACGGCGTGCCGGGATAGGCCGCCGTGAAGGCCACGCCGGCCTCCATCGCTCCCCTAGCGATGGCTTCGTTGCCCAGCAAAAGCTTCTCCTCGTCCGGACTGTCTTTTAAAAGCATATGCATATTTTTCGTCTCCTCAATCAATAGACGGAATCACAAGTGCATTGATTTAAACGTCCACAACCTGGCCATATCGAACAATCCGATGCAGTGTGAGGTGTAAGGTGTTACGCCGCACTTGCCGCAGAAGCTGAACTCTTGGGGCAAATAGCCGGCACTGCAATCGGAGCAGCGTTTGAGTGGCACCCCGTGCATGTAAGCGTGGCTGCCGCCGTCGGCCGATTTTTGACGCAAGGCCCGATAATCCACTTTCCGTTTGTCCAAAAAGGCGCTGAACCCCTCAATGGCCCCCCCGTGGCATAATGAACGGACAGCCAATCACGGGCATGCTGAAGCGTCGTCCAGGCCAGATCTCCCCAGAAATTGCATTGAACCTTCTGCCTCTGAAGGTTTTTTCATACTTGCTCATATGGACCTCCTTTATCTCAGTTGTTCGTCGGCAGTTTCATTTTTCATAAAGCGAACCATCATATCGCCAGCTTCGACCGGCTGCCCCACCGTTAAATGCACTTCGGCGACAATGCCGTCTATCGGCGAGGCCACCCCGGTTTCCATTTTCATGGATTCAAGAATGACCAGATTTTGTCCCTTGAAAACCCGATCTCCCTTTTTGACCAGCACCGCCACCACCAACCCCGGCATGGGGCAAGCCAGCACATTTTGGGCGCGCCGTTCGGTCCGCTCAGGCATGAACCCCATGGCCTCCCACTCCTTGGGGCTATAGATTTCGAAAAGCCGCGTGACACCGCTAAAGGAGACAACGACAAAGGAGTGCTCGATTCGAAGCCGGAAGCGGTGGACCTGGTCGTCGATCTTGAGCTTGAGCCTGCGGCGGTAGAATTCCAGCTCGGGCGTCTCTACCTTGTAAACACTGCCGTTGACTTGGATGATCCAATGCCGGCTGTGTGAATCGCCTTCTATTCGAACGTCGAAGAGATCCTTTTCGGCTTTGACTTTGTAACTGTGGGTGCCTGGATCGATCCTCCGGCCGCCGATGGGAGAGACGGCGGGCCGCAGAGAGTCGCGCACCGCTTCGCTGCGCACATGGTAAATGAGCGCCGCTGCCAAGGCCATTTGCCGTATATGTCGCACATTGGGCGGAGACAGCGGCTGGCTGCCCTTGAAGTGTCGAAGGATAAAGTCGGTGGAGAGATTGCCTTTTATAAAATCCGGGTGGCACAGCACGCTGCTGACAAAATCGATGTTGGTGAGCACCCCTTCGATGTGATAGCCGTTGAGCGCCTCCACCAAGGCTGTGCGCGCGGCCTCCCGGTCCCGGCCGCGGCAGATCACCTTGGCCAGCATGGAGTCGTAATATGGGCCGATATTACCACCCGTGCCGAATCCGCTGTCCACCCGTACATCGGCCCCCCGGGGCTCAGAGTAGCGTGTGATCATTCCGGTGGCGGGCATGAACTCCTTGGCGGGGTCTTCTGCGCAGATGCGCGCTTCCATGGCCCATCCGTTCAGGACAACCGCGTCTTGCCCAAAAGGCAATGGCTCGCCGCAGGCGATGCGCAGCTGTAACTCCACAAGATCGAGACCCGTTACCATCTCGGTGACCGGATGCTCCACCTGCAAGCGGGTATTCATCTCCAGGAAATAGAAATGACCCTGGCCGTCCAATACAAACTCCACCGTTCCCGCATTTGTATATCCAGCCTTGCGGGCCAGTTCGCAAGCAGCCGTGCCCATGCGATGCCTCAGCTGCTCCGCAACCGCCGCCGAGGGCGACTCCTCGATGATCTTCTGGTAACGCCGCTGGATGGAACATTCCCGTTCACCTAAATGGATCACGTTGCCTTGGGCGTCGGCCAGAACCTGCACCTCGATATGCCGGGGATTTTCGATATATCTTTCCATGAAAATACGGCTGTCGCCAAAGGATTTACGGGCCTCCTGGCGACTGGCCGCCAGCGCGGCCTCCATCTCTTCGGGCCTTTGCACGACGCGCATGCCCTTGCCGCCGCCGCCCGCGGCCGGTTTTAAGATCACGGGGTATCCGATGGCGTCGGCCACGGCCAGTGCCTCGTTTTCATCCTTTAAAGCATCGCCGTGGCCCGGTATGACCGGGACGCCGGCTTTGACCGCCAACTCTTTGGCCGCGATTTTATCCCCCATCGCGGCAATGGCGGTCGCCGGCGGGCCGATGAAAACCAGACCGGCGGCCTCCACGGAGCGCGCGAAGTGGGGGTTTTCGGAAAGAAATCCATAGCCGGGGTGCACGGCCCGGCATTGGGTGGCCATGGCCGCGGCAACGATCTTTTCGGCGTCAAGATAGGAGTCGCGAGCCTGCGCGCCGCCGATGGGCACCGCCTCTTCGGCCATCTGGTGAAAGAGGCCCCGGCTGTCGGCCTCGGAGTAGACGGCCACCGTCCGGATGCCCAGACGTTTGCAGGTGCGCATGATACGCACGGCGATTTCGCCCCGATTGGCGATCAGGATCTTATCGAACATGACAAACCTCACAGTGGAATGTTTCCATGCTTGCGTTCGGGCCTCTTGGCTTCTTTTCCCTCGAGCACCTGCAGTGTGCGTATCAGGCGGTGGCGGGTGTCCCGGGGAAAGATCACATCGTCGATATAGCCGCGTTTGGCCGCCAAAAACGGATTGGCAAAGGTGCGGCGATAATGGGCCATTTTTTCGTTCAGCACCGCTTCAGGGTCCTCGGCCGACTGGATCTCCTTGCGAAAAATCACTTCCGCGGCGCCCTTGGGCCCCATGACCGC
>JAWOIA010000244.1:0-3896 GCA_046484885.1 Desulfosarcina sp.
CGCAAGAGACCCTGATCTACCGGCTGCCGGACCATTCCAAAAATTGTTTGCACAACACCGCCCTGGGCAAGGCCTATCTGGCCAGCCTACCCGACGATCTGCTGGCTGAAACAATCGACCGACTGGATTTTACCATCAAAACCAATAAAACAATTGCCGACAAAGCAGCGCTTTTGAAGGCGCTGCAAAAGGTCAGAGCGCGGCAATACGCCATGGCCGAGGAGGAGTATCTTTCCGGCCTGCTGGCCATTGGGGCGGCGTTGCGTCACCCGGTCAGCGGCAAAGGGGTCGGAGCGGTCTCCTTCGACTTCTCCGTTTTGCAGCACACGGCAGCGCAAATCGAAGAAAAATACGGCAATTTGATCTGCGAAACAGCCGGGATGCTCTCCCGCCTGCTTCCGCCAGACCACGGTCACCTGCACGCTGACGGACGGTGAGGTGGGGTTCCTTGACAGATTTGCCTGAATTCGATAGGGTTCTGGAATCCACGCTTCGATCGACCCTGTTGATTTGGCCCCCCCCCGGGGCCGGCACGTTTGGCTTGCAACTGGGATTGGGATGACACGTCCATGAAATCAAACAGCTGGAAACCGTGGGCTCTGCTGGCGCCATCCCTGAGCGCCGTATTTTTTCTTCTCGTCATACCGGTCTGCTTCGTGGTGGTTTACAGCTTCTGGATTCGCGGGCCCAGCGGGGCGGATATTCCGGCCTTCCAGTTGGGCAATTACGCTAAATTTTTTGAGGACTTCTTCTACCCGAAAATTCTCACCCGCACCATCCGCATCGCGCTGGAAACCGTGGTGCTCTGCGTCGTGTTGGGCTACATTCCCGCCTATTTCTTCTATCGCAGCGAAAGCCGCTACAAGCGGGTGTTTCTGCTGCTGATCATGCTGCCGTTCTGGGTCAGCTTCATCATTCGCACCATGAGCTGGATCAACATCATGGGCGACTCGGGATTGATCAACCACTTCTTGATGCGCCTTGGCCTGATCTCATCGCCCCTGTCCATGCTCTACAACGAAGCCTCGGTTCTGCTCGGGTTGCTGATGTACCTGCTGCCCTTTATGGTCCTGAACATCTACGTCAGTTTAGAAGGCATCGACAAAAGCCTGCTCGAGGCCGCGCGCTCCATGGGCTGCACCGAATGGCAGGCCTTTCGGGAGGTCACCCTCCCGCTGAGTCTGCCAGGGGTCAGTGCCGGTTGCCTGCTGGTTTTCGTCCTGACGGCCGGCACCTACCTGCCACCCATGATCCTGGGCGGCCCGGGCAATGACATGATCGCCAATCTCATTTTCAAACGCGTGATCGGAACCCTGGACTGGCCTTTCGGGTCGGCCATCAGCGTCATTTTACTGGCGCTGTTGTTCGTGATTGTCTGGACCTACAACCGCTACCTGGGAATCAACCAGATCTTTAAAAACCTGCAGGGGAAGTAACCCATGAAATCGTCTTCACCGGGGTGGACATTGATAAAACTTTTCACGATCCTGGTTTACGTGTTTTTGTTCGCCCCCATCATTGTCGTGATGGTCCTATCGTTCAACCCCAAACAGTTCGGCATCTTCCCCATAGAAGGGTTCAGCCTGCAGTGGTTCGTCAAGCTGGCCCAGAATCAATCGATCATCGACGCCTTCAAGAATTCGCTCATTCTCGGCGGCCTCACGGCGGTGATCTCCACCACCATCGGCATTCTGGCCGCCATCGCCTTTATCCGCTTCGACTTCCCCGGCAAAAACACCATCAACACCCTGTTGCTGTCACCGATCATGATTCCCGAAGTGATTCTAGGGGTCGCCCTGTTGCTGTTTTTGCGTTTTCTTCAACAGCCCAAAAGCTTTGCGCTGCTCGTGATCGGGCACGTGGTGCTGACCCTGCCCTATGTTCTGCTGATCGTCCAGGCCCGGCTGGTCGGCATCAAAAAAGAGTACGAAGAGGCGGCCAAAGTGTTGGGGGCCAATGCATTTCAGACCTTCAAAGAGGTCACCTTCCCACTGCTGCTGCCGGCCATTCTGGCCGGAGCCTTGTTCGCCTTCACCATCTCTTTTGATGACATCACCGCAACGCTGTTTTGGGCCACAGCGGAAAATCAAACCGTTCCGGTAAAGATTTTCAGCATGCTGCGACTTTCCATCAGCCCCGAAATCAACGCCCTGGGCACGGTCATGATCGTGCTGACCATCGCCACCCCCTTGCTGGCCGGCTATCTGTCCCGCCGGTTTTCAAGGTTCAAACCATAGCCGGACAACCTTCAGCTGAAAGGAGAAACCATGGCCATCGTAACGCAGGAAAAACTGGATCGGGTTTACGACGCTTACCGAAACGGCAAGCTCAGCCGGCGTCACTTCCTCAAATACCTCGGCATGGCCGGGGCAACGATCGGACTGATGGGGTCACCTTTCGGCAACAGCATCGGAAAAGCCTGGGCCGCCACCTCCATCCGGTTCGACGGCTGGGGCGGCTCGGTCTCGGAGGCATTTCGGGAATACGCTTTCAAACCCTTCACCGAGGCGACGGGCATCCGGGTCATCGATGGCGAATTCGGTGACATGAACACCTATCTGACCCGCGTCAAGGCCTCCTTTCCCCCGGGTGGGGAGTTCAACATCGCCCATCTCAGCGCCGTTTTCGACTACGCCCGCTACGCCGACCTGGGGTTTTCATCCGTTTTGGATGAAACCAAGATCCCCAATCTAAAAAATGTCATGCAAGCCATGATCATACCGCTGCGGGAGATCACCCAAGGCACCCTTTCCGCGGTACCCTACGACCTGGGTCAAACCGGTATCGCCTACAACACCAAACACATCAGCCCTGAGCAGGCCGAAAAGCTCGGAGCGGCGCTGCTTTGGCACGACAGCGTGAAAAACAGGCTTGGCAGTTGGGGCGGCGACTTCCGGACCAACATGTGGTACGCGGCGCTGTACACCGGTCAAAGCCCCAACAACATGACCGATCTGAAGGCCATCTGGGCGGCCCTGCGAGAACAGCGGGGCTTGATCCGAAAATACTGGGGTTCCGGCGCCGAACTGATGAGCCTGCTGGCCAACGAAGAGATCTATGCCACGGTGGCCTGGTCCGGCCGGGTGGCTGCCTTGCAGCAGGAAGGCTACCCCATCGGCTACCTCTCCCCCGATGGCACCTATTCGTGGATGGAGTATCTGTTCGTACTTAAAGGGACCGATCTGGCCGTTGCCCAGCAGCTGCTCAATTTCATGCTCGAGCCGACCGCTGCCATTGCCGTGGCCGAGGGGCAAAATTATCCCCCCAGCCTGGATCCGACCAAGATCGAGATGACCGAGAAGATTAAAAAGATGCCGGCCTTCGACCCCACCGGCACCTTGAAAGGCTACCTGTTTGCCAAACCGTCCTACTGGAACGCCCACGAAGTGGAGTGGTCCGAGCAATGGGACAGGGTCATGGCGGGCAGCTAATGCGTGTCCATCCATAAACAGTTATTTGGCCCGATATCGGCGTTAGGCTCAAAATTTTATCCTCGGAATATCAACTATATGCACCCCAAGGGCACTTCTTTCAGGGCGCCTGTGGTAAAATTTTTCGCATGCCTTGGTCTCGACCAAAATTCCTCGTTTCTGGATGGACACTGCCGATCCGCCCACGCGAGCGTGCGGCCCGGGCCGGCTTTCCCGCGGTGTATATCGAGGGTGGGGTGCGCACAGTTGAGATTGGCAGCCTGATGTTCTCCCACCCTGACCCAAAAACTGGGGAGGTGCTGCCTGCGCCTAATGAGCTGGTGCGCTTTGCCATCCCGCGCCGGGTTTATACCCGCAGTCACCTGGACTATGTCGGTGAAGTGGCACAGGTTGTGGCATCCAATGCCCATAAGATCAAGGGGCTTGAAATCACCTGGGCGCCGGAGCTGCTGCGGCATTTCATAG
>JAWOIA010000007.1:0-3261 GCA_046484885.1 Desulfosarcina sp.
AGTATGGGCGCGCCGAACCAAACGCTGCAGCAGACCGGGGCCGCCACATTTGGCTTCTGGAGATCATCGCTTACTGAGGCGGCCCCGGTTGCTGAGCTTGTTCGTTAGGCCTTTACCGAACTCATTAGCACCTTTAAGGAAATTTTCACAATGGACATTCCACGCATATTCAACATCATGGAAAGTGCGCACCGCATCCATAACCCGTTTACACCAGAAAAATTTGCCACTCTCGGCGTAGCGTTGCGTCTGGAATCGGAGGCTCGAGTACTTGATCTGGGCAGCGGTTCGGGAGAGATGCTATGTACATGGGCACATGATCACGGAGTTATTGGCATCGGTGTCGACATGAGTCAATTGTTCAGTGAACAGGCTAGACTTCGTGCCGAAGAGCTGGGCGTGGCTGATCAAGTCAAGTTCATCCATGACGATGCGGCAGACTATGTCTCTGACGAAAAGGTCGATGTGGCGGCCTGTGTGGGTGCTGCCTGGATCGGCGGGGGAGTCGCTGGAACGATTGAGCTTCTGGCACGGAGCCTGCGCACTGGCGGAATCATCCTCATCGGCGAGCCTTACTGGAGGCAATTGCCACCAACGGAAGATATTGCCAAGGGGTGTTTGGCCAACGCAATTTCTGACTTCCTTGTGCTACCAGAACTGGTCGCGTCCTTCGGCCACCAGGGTTACGACGTTGTTGAGATGGTTCTGGCTAATCAAGACGGTTGGGACAGGTACGAGGCGGCCAAATGGCTCACTATGCGCAGATGGCTTGAAGCCAATCCCGATGATGAATTGGCCCAAGAGGTGCGGTCTAAATTGACCTCGGAGCCTGAGCGTCATGCTGCTTACACACGCGAATATCTGGGCTGGGGAGTATTTGCGTTGATGCCGCGGCTCTGCCTTAAACTGGCCTAACAATTCATTCAAGCCGACGCCGATTCTCGGCGCGGCTTAATGCAGGCGTTAGGCAGCATGGATGATTGACGCGCGTCACGTGACGCATTACAATCGAGCGCATGATCAAGACTTTCGCAGATCGGCATACTCAAGAAATGTATTCCACTGGAAAGTCAAAGCGGTTTCCGGCGGACATTGCCAAGCGTGCTGCTCGCAAACTTGAGTACGTTGAGCTGGCAACGCAGCTCGATGACTTAAAGGTTCCGCCCGGCAACCGGCTTCATGCGCTTGAAGGAAATAGGAAAGGGCAGCATTCCATTTCGATCAACGACCAGTGGCGAATCTGCTTCCGGTTTGCGGACGGAGACGCGTATGACGTTGTGATCTGCGACTACCACTGAGACGGTATAGAGCTATGAGTATTCCCAATACAGGCGGAATGAAGCGCCGGCCAACCCACCCGGGCGAGATGCTTCGCGAAGACTTTCTCTTGGACTACGATCTGACAGTCACTGGATTAGCGGAGGCTATAGGCGTTTCTCGTCAGTCGGTAAACGAGCTGCTTCGAGAGCGACGCGCGGTCAGCCCAGAGATGGCTCTGCGGCTCGCCAGACTGTTCGGTAACTCTCCAGAGTTCTGGCTGAACTCTCAGCGGGCAGTGGACCTTTGGGATGCGGCTCAGGCGATCAAGAAGGACGTCGCGCAAATTCGGCCGCTAAATGCTGCATAACAAGACGCTGCAGTCGGACCAAGGCAATGTGCCTCGACGTTGATTTTAGCCCGCTTGCTAAATGCCAAAATTACGGCTGTAGACTTCCTTCAAGAATTTTTGGATGTTCTGGAAACCAGGGTCCAAAGTGAGGGCGTTGGGGAGAAAGTCACTCCTCTTTGCGCTTCAATGTTGGCGTTATCATTGACCATCGAGAAATGCTGGCCGCTCGCCTCGAAATTGTCCAATCACATCGGGCGATGGCCAGCATCGTCGCCTACCGGGTGGAACGTGCTGACTACACAGCCCACGGAGCACCTGCCACCGTTCGCGTCAAGCGAGATCGCTATCTGCTGACTCTGGAGTTCACTGACATGGATGGAGTGCTTCAGCAGGCGGATCTGCAGTGGTTCAATGTATACGAGATGGGCGGGCTTCCCGTCCGTCGCCATCCACCCTGGGTTGGAGAGCTAGAGGAGCTTGAACGCCAACCCCTGGTGCGCATTTATCAGCACAATTCGTCCCCGGCACGGGTGCGCCTGGCCCATCCACTCGACGAACTTGCTGGCGGGTCTGAAATCGATCCCTGAGGCTCTAACAAGGCACTCTCCCCCATGAAGGGGGGAGAGGGAGCCGAATACTTACGTCGTTGTTAAGGCGCGAAGACCCGGACATCGACGATCTCGCCGTTTTCCACCCGCCAATGCGCGAAGGTGCCGGGCACGTCGCCGTTCTCATCGAAATCGACATTGCCGGAGGCCCCTTCGTAATTGATGTTTTCCCCGGCGGCCAGCAGTTCCACCGCCCGCTCCCATTCGCCGGGATTGACCGTCACGCCCGGTGGTCCGGCGACAGCGCGCAAGTGGTCGCGGATGGCGGTTCGATCCGCCTTGCCGGCCCGCTGCGCGGCCAGCGCGATCAGGTAGACGGCGTCATAAGCGGAATCCATGAAGGGTTGCGGCGGGATTTCACCGTGCTTTTGGCGATACGCTTCCCGGAAATGCCGGGCGCCGGGATTGTCTTCCATTGCCCGAGGCGAGGAACCGATGACGCCATCCATAAACTCGGCGCCGATCGCCGCGATCATCTCGGGGGAACGCAGCCCGTCGGTGAAGACAAACTTCTCGAAGAACCCCCCCTCCAGCGCCTGCCGGACAATAGTCTGGCCGTTTTCCGGATAACCGATCAGCACCAAACCCTGAGGGTCGCCGCGGCTGACTCGCCGCAACTCGCCGCGATAGGAAGACTGTCCGGGTTCGTAGGACGCCGAATGCACGACCGCGCCGCCGCGCGCCGCGAACGCCGCCGTGAAGGATTCCGCCAAGCCCAAACCGTAGTCGTTGTTGATGTACAGAATGGAAAGGTTCTTATACCCCTCCGCCAGCGCGATTTCCGCCAGCGCGACGCCCTGGTAGGCATCCGAGGGCACGGTGCGGAACAGGAAGTCGCCGTCGTCGAGCGTGGTGATCACTGGCGAGGTCGACGCGCCGCTGATCTGCGCCAGACCCTGCACCCGGCTGACGCTCTGGGCGACCGGAATGGTGACGCCGCTGGACAAGGCACCCACGAACGCATGGACGCCGTCCATGGTCGCCATCCGTTGCGCGGCATCGACGCCGGCCTGGGGACTGGTCTGCGTGTCGCCCACGCGCAGG
>JAWOIA010000095.1:0-9755 GCA_046484885.1 Desulfosarcina sp.
GCCGGGGAGGCGGTGAGCAAGGCCGCCAACTATGCCATGCGCATCTTGGGGGCCTACGGGTATTCGACGGAGTACCCGGTGGCACGGTTTTACCGCGACGCGCCGACCTACACCATGGTGGAGGGGTCAGCCAACATCTGCAAGTGGATCATCGCCCTCGATCAGTTGGGGGTTCGCAAGGCCAACCGCTAGGGCGTTTGGCAGCAAGCTGGCCGACTGCGAACCTGTTCAGCCTCGTCACCTTCTCGAAATCCTCGACGCAACCCTGCTCTGCTTCGTCGGTTTGGGTGACCCGGCGGCCTGAATCCGAAACCCGACTTGTTTCTGCCGGGCAAAACGTTGAAAGGAGTTTATGCTGTGAGTGACGGTATCGTTGAAAAAACCAAAAAGACGGGGGCCCTTTATTTCAAGGACGTCGAGGGTGAAAAACCGTTTGAGTTGTGGCGGGCCTTTGATAAGGAGCTGGGCAAGGAGCTCTCTTTGTTCATTACCGGCAACCTGTACGCCCGCGAAAAGATTCCGCATACGACGCGGCAATTGGTGACAGTCGGTGTGTTGACCGTACTGGGGCGCTCGGAGGAGCTCAAACTGCATATTCAGGCGGCATTGAACGTGGGCTGCTCACCCCGGGAGATCGCCGAAGTGATTTTTCAGACCTTCACCTATGGCGGTATTCCGACGGTGAACCGCGCACTAACGGTGTTGCGAGGTGTATTGAAAGAGAAGGGCCAATGGCCCATTGCCGAATAATGAAACAACCATTCAAATGGATGCGGGAGTGAAACCATGAGACCCTATTTCGAGAAGATGCCGGTTTTCGGGCAAGCGATGAATGCCGGACAGATCAAGAGCGCAGAAGACAATGTCAGGCAGATCAAGGAGGTTGAAGCGGATCTGAAGAAGGAGGTGGAGAAGGTCAAGCAGGCCGGTTTCTCGGAAGAACAAATTAATAAGCGCGGCCAGATGACCGTATGGCAGCGGCTGAACTATCTGGTCGACCCGGGCACCTGGTGCCCCTTGCACACGCTCTACAACCCTGAAGACAACGAAGAGGGTACGACCAACGTGGTCGACGGACTGGGAAAAATTTCCGGGAAATGGGCTGCCATTATCGGTTTCGACAACAAGGTAATGGCCGGCGCCTGGCTGCCGGGGCAGTATGAAAATATTCTCAGGGTCACCAATCTTTCCAAGCGCCTGAACGTTCCCCTGGTCTGGCTGGTTCACTGCAGCGGGGTAAAGCTGACCGAGCAGGAAAAATTTTACGCCAACCGGCGTGGTGGCGGCACCACCTTCTTCCGGCATGCGGAACTGAACCAGGCCGGCGTCCCCATTCTGGCCGCCATATATGGCACCAACCCGGCGGGTGGCGGCTACCAAGGCATCAGCCCGACGGTTCTGTTTGCCCACAAGGACTGTAACATCGCGGTGGGCGGCGGCGGCATTCTCAGTGGCATGTCACCCAAAGGTTTCTTTGACGAAGCGGGGGCCGAGGCCTTGATCCACGCAGCCATGCAGTACAAGGCCGAGCCGCCGGGATCAGTGGACATCCATTACCAACAGACGGGCTTTTTCCGCTATGTCTATGATGAAGAGACCCAGGTGCTCGACGGCATCAAAGACTACATGAAGGATATTCCGGCCTACAACCCAAAATTTTTTAGAGTGGCCCAACCTGCGACACCGCTTTTTCCCGCGGAGGATATCTACCGTCTGGTTCCCTTCAATCAGAAGCAGATCTACAATTTCGACCAGGTATTGGCTCGCATCGTCGACGGCAGTGAACACATGGAATTCAAACCCGGCTACGGACCTGAAATTTACACCGGTTTGGTCAAGATTGACGGTTTTCTGGTCGGTATCATCGGCAACCGTCAGGGCTGGCTGGGAGACGGTTATCCCGAGTATGGAGATTATCCCGGTATCGGCGGCAAGCTTTACCGGCAGGGGCTGATCAAGATGAACGAGTTCGTAACCCTTTGCGGCCGTGATCGGGTGCCGATCGTCTGGTTCCAGGACACCTCGGGCATCGATGTGGGCGACATCGCCGAAAAGGCCGAATTGCTGGGCCTGGGACAGTCCCTGATCTACTCGATTCAGTCAACGGATGTCCCCCAATTGCTGGTTGTACTGCGCAAAGGCACCGCTGCGGCCCATTACGTGATGGGCGGTCCCACGGCCAATCGGCACAACGCACTCACACTGGGTGTGCCCACCACTGAAATCTACGTGATGCACGGGGAGACGGCGGCGGCGGCCAGTTTTTCCCGGCGCCTGGTCAAAGAGAAGAGCGCCGGCAAACCGTTACAGCCGATTATCGATAAGATGAATCAGATGGCCAAGGAGTATTACGATAACTCCCGGCCGGTCTACTGCGCGCGCAAGGGCTTTGTGGATGAAGTGATCCGGATGTCTGAAATCAGGCGCTATCTGGTCGCCTTTGCCGGTTGCGTTTATCAGAACCCCAGATCCATCTGTCCCCAGCACCAGATGCTGACACCGCGGGTGATCAAAGGGTAACGACCAGCAGCGGACCATCATGACGGACGCCGGTGTGGTGCGGTGTCCGTCACCGTTTTCATCGCAGTCGGCTTCCCCTTGCTTTCGGTGTCGGCGCTCTCTTGGCGGGTGCCGCTTGAAGGAAGCGGCTCAACAGGGCTGTCAGAATCCCAAAAAGAATAACCAGGCCGACGGTGATCAGAAAGAACCAGTCTTCGCCGCGTACCAGTATGGCCGGCCCTTTCAAGGTTTCTCCCCAAACGGCGTGGCGCTGCAGGGCGGGGATGATCGTTGTCGAAACAAAGGGGATGTGCAGGCCGATCGAGGGGCTGAGCAGAGCAGCGAAGCCCAGCGCCATCAACCCGAATGCGATGGCGGCGTAGATCCGGAAGAGTATTTTGCGTGCGGTGTTCATGGTTGGCCCATCGTCGATCTCAACGCCCCTGACCGACCGGCGTGGGACGGTTGCGCCGGCGCCTGAGTCAGGCGGTGTCCGGGCAGCTGGCCGTTGTCAAACACCGTTGTGAACCTGCTCACAAGGTCAGGCAACCCATTTTGTGATTGAACCGGTTGGGTTCGAGCGGCACTAAAGGCCGGAAACCTTGTTGCGGCCGGTGTTTTTGGACCGGTAGAGGGCCTGGTCCGCCCGACGAACGAAGTTTTCGGCAGTTTCACCCAGTTTGTAGCCGGTCACACCAAAAGAGAGGGTGATTTTACCCAGGCTCTGCCCGGTGGTCTTTTTTTTGAAGTCCAGCCGTTCGAAGGTCAGGCGCAAGTTGTCGGCCAGTTTCATGGCCCCATCGAATGGCGTCTCGGGCAGGATAATGGCAAACTCTTCGCCCCCGATGCGGGCGGCCAGATCCCTGCCCTTGATGGATTCTTTGATGGCGCCAGCCACCATGCGGATAACGTTGTCACCCACCAGATGGCCGTGGGTATCGTTGATTCGCTTGAAGTGATCGATGTCGGTCATGATCAGGCACAGGGGGGTTTGCGCCAGGTTGGCTTCATCGACCGTCCCTTGCAGCGTTTGGTCAAATCCTCGGCGATTGCTGATCTGGGTGAGGGGATCTTTGAGCGCCTCATCCCGGTATTGGGTAACCTTGGTTTTCAGGTGTTCAATTTCCAGGCTTGCCTGCTGAAGCTGCTCTTTGAAACTGCCGCTGGTAAATTTTAGGCCCCCGATTTCATTTTTGACCTGATTGACGAGCTTTTCGAGGACGGCCTCCGTCAGACCGGGAAACAGCGACGCCTGGATGGTTTCGAGCTTGCCTTCCGACTCGGAGAACTGTTTGTCGGTGCTTTGGATGGCGCCCATGACTTCGGCAAATACCTTTTTCAGCTCTTCCCGAACCAGGTTGGCCATAACTTCACCGTCGCCGGCGACGTACTGGCTGAAAATCTGCCGACTGACCTCCGCAGAGAAGAGGCGGCCGCTCTCCAAATGCCGCTCGATGGCCGCGTTGAGTTCCCCGTTTTTGCCGGAGGCATAGTCATACCAGATGTGGTAATTGATCGGGTCGGTGGGGAGTTTGTATCTGCCGATCAGTTCCAAGGCCAGACGCAGATGGCGGCGTGAGGCCTCGATGCCGTCGTCGCTTTGGGAATCCTGAGCATCTGTTGACATGGGCATCGACCTCTCTTTTTTGAAACGGCCAGCCGGTCTGGGCAGTGACGCGGCCCTCGGAGGGCCAATCGCCATGGTTGCGGCCTGGACGGATATGCCTGATTTTTAGACGGATGAGCAGTGGCTGTCAATTAAAAAAGGCCAAACAAGCGGCTGGCGTCACCTCCGGCAGGGGGGCTTTCAAAACGGCGGGACAATTTGATCACTGCCTTCAGCCGTGAGCCCTCTGTTTGCTACGGGCGCACCCGTTTCGGCGGGTCCCTTTTCAAATCGTTGTCATGCCTGCCTCGGAGGTCGATAATGATATGGCGCAGCAATTCCCAGGCTTGTTGTTCCTGACGGTAGGGTGTTGTGATGCGAGCTTCCGGATCGCGGGCGCCGGTGGTGTAAACGATCGCCGGCTGGCCGCCCGGTCGGATGATGGTTTCGATGCCCATGGCCCGAGCGTCAGCGGAGTCGAGAGACTGGGCCCGCATCTCGCTGCGCAGCATCATCTGGATGGTCGCGTCGGACACCCCGTTTTGTTTCAGCAGCAGGACCTCCTCCATGGTCAATGCACGGCAAGCAACGGGCGGCGCCCACCCCAGGGCGCACACAATGAGCAAAATTAGGGTTTTCATGGCTTCACCATTTTATAAGTCTTGACAGGGCAGATGGTTTTCTTGATAATATCCCGATTAAAATAGCAATATTACAGACGGCGGTCAATAGGCTTGTGCTGGGGCGCTTCCGGCAACCGTCTGAGCGAAACACTCAATTCAAGGGAGGCGGAGATGTCGAAACTCAAACAGATTGTGGTCTCCATCGAGAACTCACCGGGTCGCCTTTTAGAGGTGACCCAGGCCCTGGGAAATGCGGGGATTAACCTCAGAGCCCTGAACCTGGTGGATACCGGTGCCTTCGGACAACTGCGGCTGTTGGTCTCGGACGTGGCCAAGGCCCGCCAATTGCTGATGGAGATGCAGATACCCGCCATGGTCAACGATGTGGTGGCGGCTGAAATCGAGGATCGGCCCGGCGAACTGGCCAGGCTGCTCAAGCCGATTCGGGATGCCAAGATCCAGGTGGTGTTCATGTATGCCTTTTTACGGCAGAGCCGCGAAAAGGCGGTCATGATTTTTCGTTTTTCCGACAATGACCAAGCCATCGCTGTTCTGCAGGAAAATGGGGTCAGACTGCTGGACGCCCAGCAGTTCGGCATTCTTGAAAACGCGGGTTGATTACCGTTTTTTGCGGCTTCTTCGTCCATGACCAACCATTTCCACCATGCAGACCCCCGGGACATTGCCGACGATATTTTCAGGGACCGCTTTCGGGTTTTTCTGGAAGATGTGGCCGATGGGTTTTATGAAACCGATTTAAATGGAAATTTTCGGTTTTTCAACAACGCCCTCTGCCGCATTTTCGGCTATGCACCCCATGAAATCCAGGGACACAACTTCCGTGAATTCATGGATGCCGAGAATGCCTTCTACGTGGCTACCATTTTCAACCGGCTTTATGAAAATGGCGATGTTCCGTCGGAAATCACCTGGAAAATCATCCGCCAGGACGGCCAGGAACGGATCCTCGAAATCTCAGCCAGCCTGGTGGTGGATCGGACCGGTAAAAAAACCGGCTTTCACGGAGTGGCCCGGGATGTCACCCAGAAAATTGCCGACCAACAGGAACTCGAAGCCTCACAGCGACGCGCCCAAGAGCTTTACCAGGCCAGCTCCTGGGCTGAAAAGCGCTATCGGGCATTCCTTGAATTCCTGCCCGACCCGGTTTTTGTATGCAACATGGACAGCACGGTTTCCTATCTCAATCCCGCCTTCGAAAAGGTCTTCGGCTGGACCTTAAAGGAACTCGAAGGCCGGCATATCCCCTTCATTCCAGACAGTGAAAAGGCCCGCACCCGCGCGGGCATGAAACAGCTCTTTGCAGCAGCGGTGGTACATGATTTTGAGACCCACCGTTATACCAAGGACGGCCGATTGCTGGATGTGGTGGTGGACGGGGCCATTTTCTTCGATACGGAAAACAGACCGGCCGGCCAGGTTGTCACCCTGCGGGATGTCACGGCGCGCAAACGGGCCGAGCAGGTCAACCAGGCTTTGTTCCGTATCGCCCGAGCGCTGTACCGCTTTCCGCGCCTCGATCGCATGTTGGCCTATATCACCCGTCAGGTTCAGGAGCTGATTCGGGTCGCCGGGGCCATGGTTATCCTGATCGATGAACAAAAACAGGAATTCTACATTCCGGTGGCAGCCTACGAAGACGTTCGCACCGGCAGCAGGATGCAGGATATCCGCTTTCCCATGGACAAAGGGGTGGCGGGGCAGGTGTACCGCACCGGCCAACCCTTGATTGTTGCCGACACGGCCAAAAACCCCTTCTTTTACGATCAGGTGGACAAGGAGGTCCAGTATCACCACAAAAACATGTTGGATGTCCCCCTTCGTATTCAGGAGCGTATGATCGGTGTGTTGTGTGCGGTGAACAAAAAGGAGGATGGCTTCGACAGTGCCGATGTGGACCTGTTGAGCGCGGTGGCCAACCTGGTGGCCCTGCCCATTGAAAATGCCCGCATCAACGAAGCGCTTCAGCGGGCTTATGAGAATGTGCGCCTGCTCAACCGTGCCAAGGAGCAGGTCATCCACCATCTCTCCCACGAACTTAAGACGCCGCTGTCGGTCCTGTCCGCTTCCCTGGGACTGCTGGAAAAGCGGCTTAACAGCCGGCAGGACAAGGGCCTGGAGCGGATTATGGTCCGGGCGGGCCGGAACCTTCAGCGGCTGCTTGACATGCAGTACGAAATCAGCGACATGCTTCGAGATCAGGACTACCGGGCCCACGGCATGCTCTCGTTTCTCCTCGACGCCAGCCGCGACATGTTGATTACCCTGGCCGAGCAAGAGCCGGGCGGCTCCCGGGTGCCCGAGGTGATTCAGCAGGCCATCGACCGGGAATTTGGCAGCCCGGAAACACCCTGTACCGAGATTGCCCTGGATGAGGTGGTGAAAGATCACCTCGAGTTCCTCAAACCCCACTTTGCCCACCGCCACATTCGGCTGGAGACCAAACTGGAACCGGTTGCCGCGGTGTTGATCCCCACCGAAGTGATGCAAAAGCTGGTGGAGGGTCTGGTGAAGAACGCAATCCAAAACACCCCTGACCAGGGCTGCGTGACGGTGGTGGTTCGCAACGCAGAAAAGGGACCCGTTTTCGAAGTTCAGGACAGCGGTGTAGGGGTGACGGCGGAAAAGCAGCGGCTGATTTTCAATCACTATTTCGCCACCGGTGATGCGATGAACTATGCACCCCAAACACCCTATGACTTCCATGCCGGTGGAAAGGGATTCGACCTGCTGCGACTGACCATTTTTTCCGAGCGATACCGGTTTGACACGAAAATGATATCCCAGCGCTGCCGCCATATCCCTTCGGACAGTGACCGCTGTCCGGGGGCCGTTGATCGCTGTGAGCACTGCCGCAATCCGGCGGACTGTGAGGCCTCGGGGGGCACCACCATGCAGATCCGGTTCCAGCCGGCAGATCAGGTGGATCTGGCGTGTCGCGTTGGGGAACCGTCGACCTGATGATGGCCTGTTTCGCTGCCTGCCGGCAGGTCTGGTTGAAACCGTTGATGTTTGCTTGACCCTGATTATGGCTACTGACCTGAGAATTGATGCGATTCTCACCTTAGGTGGGTTATGATTGGTAAGTGGATGGCTATAAACATGGTTGCCGACGTCCCTGTCGAAGGGAAGTTCTTTCGTGAGATCAATGTTGAATTTCTGATTCACGAGCTCAAGGACCCCGTCTCAGTCATTGAAACCGCCCTTCGCATGTTACTGGAAAAGTCGGAAAGGTTTGGCCCGCTGACGGATCGCCAGGAGAAAACCCTGAAACGGGCTCTGCGGAATTCCCAGAAGGCGCGCAGCCTGCTGGCCGACCTGCTGGAGGTGGGCCGGTCCGACGCCGCCTGTTTTCAATGCTGCCGATTCAACCCCGTTTCAACGGTTGATGAGATTCTGATGGAAGCCTTGGAAACCCATGCGGTCGAGCTTTGGGAAGTCCTGCAGACGAGCGGGTCGGGATCGGACCGGACGGAGGTCTTGCGGCAAGGGGGTGTTCGCTTGACCTGTACCGATGGCGCCCGTTGTGCGGAACTCTTTCAGGATGAGGCAAAATTCAGGCAGGTCGTGGGTAATTTGATAAAAAATGCGCTTCAGCACCGCAATCAGCGTTTGGAAATCGACATGGACTGCCGGGATGACCGCCTGATTATCGATGTGGTCGACGATGGCCCGGGTGTGGAAAAGGAACATCAGGAGCTGATCTTCGAGCGCTATACCCGACTTGAGGCCTGCGTGATGCTGTCCCGGACCGGCCACGGTTTGGGACTGGCCGGCGCACGAATTATTGCCCGCCGCCTGGGTGGGGAACTCATCGTGCAAAGCGACCCCGGCCGTGGCGCCACCTTCAGCCTCACGCTTCCCCTGAGGCTTCAGGGTCCGCGTTAAGGTCCCTCCAGAGGGTTTTGCAGGGAATCAGCTGCGGTGGCGGCCCGTGCAGTCGAGGCCCTAAGCGGGCACCGTTTTGAAACATTACCGGATCAACCGATTGGAAAGGAACAGACCCATGGCGGATAGTCAATCCCATCTGGATGGTAAACGCATTCTGGCGGTGGACGATGAAGGGGACATTCTGGAGACCATTCAGGATATTTTGGACATGGCCGACGTGGACTGCGCCCGAGACTACAAAACTGCATCGGAGAAGATCCGGAACGGCAGGTACGATCTGGCCATTCTCGACATCATGGGTGTGCGCGGCCTGACCCTGCTCGAGGAGGCGGTGGCCCGGGGAATCCCCACGGTGATGCTCACCGCCCATGCCGTCAACCCGGAGACCTTGATGGCGTCTATCCGCAAGGGGGCCATCTCTTATCTGCCCAAGGAGGCGTTGGCCGAGCTGGACGACCTGCTGGAAGCGTTGTTAGCCGCACAAGCCGCCGGCAAGCCGCCCTGGAAGCTGCTTTTCGACAGGCTGGGGACCTATTTTGATGAACGCTTTGGTCCGGATTGGAAGGCCAAAGAAAAAACCTTCTGGTCGGACTTTTCCCGAAACTGGGAAGTGGGCAGAGGAATCCAGGAGCGCTTGAAACACGACAAGCGGGTGCTGGACAAGGGTATTTAAGACCCGTCCCATTTCCGTTATCGGCCGTTGAAGCGCATGCCGATCATTTTATAGACCAGCTTGGCGGTTGCGAAGGGAGAGTTGGGGTCGTGGTCCCGGTGTGCCAGCTCCACCACATCGAAACCGATCACCGTCTTGGTTCGAAAAACGGTGCTCAGCAAATCCATGGCTTCGTCCCACAGCATGCCGCCCGGTTCGGGCGTGCCGGTGCTGGCGATGACGCTCCAGTCGAATACATCCACATCCACGGTGATAAACACCTGTTCGGGCAGGCGCTTCAGCGCTGCTTCCAGATCGAATCCCCTCCGCCGGAAGCGGTGCATGGGATATAGCGCCAGCTTTTGGGCTTTGACCAGCCGGGCCTCTTGGGCAGACATGCTGCGTATGCCGATCTGGAGAGTGTGGGGTGTGATCTCGCGGATGCGGGCCATGACGGAGGCGTGGC
>JAWOIA010000096.1:0-12949 GCA_046484885.1 Desulfosarcina sp.
GCCGGGGAGGCGGTGAGCAAGGCCGCCAACTATGCCATGCGCATCTTGGGGGCCTACGGGTATTCGACGGAGTACCCGGTGGCACGGTTTTACCGCGACGCGCCGACCTACACCATGGTGGAGGGGTCAGCCAACATCTGCAAGTGGATCATCGCCCTCGATCAGTTGGGGGTTCGCAAGGCCAACCGCTAATCAGGCTTCAGCGTGGTCGAACCAGTGGACGAGGCGGCCTTTCCAAAAAAAAGACAGGCACCCCAATGCAACCAGCGGGTGCCTGTCAACTGCAGAGAGGCTTTATTTGGCGGGTTTCAGATTGACGGCCTGTCTGCCTTGGGCCGTCTCCTTGATTTCAAAGACCACGCGGTCATCGCGTTGCAGACCGAAGTGGCCATACTCCTTGATGCCTGAAACATGAAGGAATATATCCTCGTTTTCTTGGGTGGTTACAAACCCAAACCGTTTTTTTTCGTCGTACCACTTGATGTGACCTTCCATCAGAAGTCGCTCCTTTGTTAGTGTTTCCTGGCCCCATCATAAGGCATATTCCTTTGGATTGCACGCGGTTTTCCCGACGGATCGCCGGCCGTGTTTTTTTTTCTGCAATAAGCAGTCGTTACCATGCGGTTGCGGTCTGGGCCACGGCAGGGCCGATCCGGTGTTACCGGTCACCGACTCCCGAACTGGGAAGCAAATGGAACGCCCCGGTCTGGTGGGAAGGAAGAGGGAGGGGATTGGTCCGAGCGCTATCAAACATCCAGCCAAATATCGGCTTCACCACCACAATGACTACACACCGCATGCCCGGCAGTCGAACCTTCACCCGGGGGCACCACCCGCGGTGTTGGGTCGGCGGCCAGTTTATCCGCTTCCAGCGAGCAGGTGATTACCATTTCCGCCTCGTTGCCGCAATTTTTGCATTCACACACCTGTTTAAACGTTTTTTCAGCCATTGCTACTCCTCCGAAAGGTTAAGGGGGCGGGGCTCTGAACGGGCCCAACCTTCCCTTGCCCATATCACATTGTTTGTTTTTTTCCAATGCTTCCCGGACACCGGCGGCAGCGGCTTCCAGAAAAGCCAGCCGCCAGCACTCACCAGGGAATCTCATCATCGAAATGCAGGAACTTGCCCGTGGGGCCGTTCGTAGCGAGGGTCGCCAGGCGCACGGCGGTCGTGGCCCCCTCTTTCACCCCCATGGGCGCCCGTTGGGAGCCAAGGTCCGTCCTGACCCATCCGGGGTGAGCGGCGTTGACTTTGATGGGGGTCTGTTTGAGCGCTGCGGCCAAGTGAACGGTAAACTGATTCAACGCCGCCTTGGAGGCGTCGTAGGCCAGGGGCTTTACTGCGGTGACATCGGATGACGCGTCGCTGTGAAGGGTCAGTGAGCCAAGAATGCTGGAAACATTGACGATGCGCCCCGCAGCGCTGGCTTTTATCAGCGCAAGCAGCGCCTGCGTCAGGGCCACCGGGCCGAAAAAGTTGACCGCGAACGTCTCTCTCAATGCGGTCGGCGAGACCCGTTCCGTGCTGTTGCCAAACGATGGCTCTTCGGGATGAATGATGCCTGCATTGTTTACCAGGATATCCAACCGGCCAAAACGGGTTTTGATCATCGCTTTCACCTGGGCGATGTGGTCGGATCGGGTCACATCCAATTGAACCGGCTCAACCGGCAATCCCTCGGATTTCAAGCGGTCAGCGGCGGCATGCCCATGGGCCAAACGCCGCGCACCCATCAATACCAGGATATTGCGTTGGGCCAACTGCCGGCTTGTTTCCAGCCCGAGTCCCTTGTTGGCCCCGGTTACGAGTGCAATCGTTGTGTCGGTCATGATGGCCCCCCTGTCGATGATCCATTCTAAAGATGGTCGAATGCGCCGCCCGCTGAG
The DNA here is from genome assembly GCA_046484885.1 of Desulfosarcina sp. GTDB lineage: Bacteria > Desulfobacterota > Desulfobacteria > Desulfobacterales > Desulfosarcinaceae > Desulfosarcina. Next base: position 1,888 of record JAWOIA010000096.1, read on the forward strand.
CGATCAGACGTGATTGCGCAGTTGCAGATCCATCGGGTGCGGGTTCAAATAGGTTTGAGCAGCAAGGTAGGGCTGGCGGTATTTGCGCACAAAGTGGTTCAGCAGAGTAACCGGAACGATCAACGGCAGGCTGGAGCTGCGGTAATTGGCAATCAACTCCAGCAGTTCCTGTTTTTCGTCGGCGGAAAGCTGCTGCTTGAAGTATCCCATGATGTGCATGAGCACGTTGGTGTGTTTGGCCACCGTTGCCCTGAGCGCCAGCGCCTCTGTCAACAAGGCCTCGTAGCGGTCGTAGAGTTCACCGGCCGGCATCTGTTTGCCTTCACCGACCATACGCCCCATCTCCTGGTTGTGCTTGGGGCTGTGGGACATCAACAGCAGTTTTTCACGCGTGTGGAAATCCACCAGTGCAGCCATGGACCACTGCTTCGCCAGCGTTTCCCGCCAGCGTTTCAAGGCAAAGACCCGTTCAATAAAATTCTCTCTCAATACCGGGTCGTGGAGTCGGCCCTCCTCTTCAACGGGGATGCGGGGAAAACGGGCGGTGTACGCGGCAGCAAAGAGTCCTCGGCCGCTTTGCACAGGCTGGCCATGGTCATTGTAGACCTTGACGCGGAAAAGGCCGCTGCTGGGTGAATCTTTTTTAAAGATGAATCCGCACAAGTCCTCGTTCTCTAAGTCACTCACGCGTTGATGGGCCCAGTTCAGCATCTGATCGGTATGGTCAATGCGGCTTTTATTGGTGACCAGCCGTGGCTGGTTGACATCGCCGACCAGACGCATGGCCTCACGGGGAATCCCCAGCCCACATTCCGATTCCGGACAAACAGGGACAAATTCAAAAAACTGACCCAAGGTCTGGGTAATGTAACGGTCGTGTTTGTGTCCACCGTCGAACCGAACCTTGTTTCCCAACAAACAACTGCTTACACCGATTTTTATTGTGGCTGCCATCGCTGCTCCCGTCTTGGACCAAGCGGTAAACGAAACGGATGAATCGGCCAACCTGCACCCCTGCCGCTGGGAAAACAGCTACATCAGGCCGTCCGCATCCGACCAATCTCCAGCCTGGAACGTATCGCTTCAATTGCCGATCCAGCTGTGTGCCAACACACCAGCTGGGCCCAAAAAACCAGTTTCAAGCGCCTAGTCAGGCGATTCGCCGGCACCGATCAGCGGCAGTTCCTTGTCAATTTTAAAAACCACCAGATACCGAACCGCGTCTGGCTTGTCGTCGATTCGGCAACGCCGACACAGCTCCTTTACCAGCGGGGTTCCGCTCTCTTCGTGGGTTTTGGTCAGGTGCAGGCGAACGCCCCGGTAGCCGGGCGCTTCTTCCCGGAAGAGATAGGCGGCGTGGGGGTTGGACTGCAGGTTGTGATGGGAGAGACGGTCGCGCATGATGAATGCCGGCGAGCCATCATCCATGAAATGGGGCCTGGCATATACGGCGGCGTTGACTCGCCCCTGGTCATCAGCGGTGGACAGCACACCCATTCCTTTGGTTTCATCAAAATAGGCCTTGAGTTTCATCGACATCTCCTCGTAGGTGAATGGAAGGTTTCCGTTCATGCTTTATGGGCCGCGCCGGCACAGCCACGCCCGGCAGCCGGTGTTCAGCCCACGCAACGGCTGCCGGCCCTAGTCGCCGACTCGGCCTAAATCGCTGTGCGGGTGCCCCACACCGCAAAGACCGGGTCGGAGAGCGTGCGCTCACCGGCATATTTGTCATCCCGGGGGCGCGGCAGCCCGCGCATGGAATAGGAGCTTATATCGCTGAAGCGGCCACTTCGCAGGAAGTATTCCCTGACCAGCCCCACCCGTTCGAATTCGTGGAGCTGCTCCCAAATGCGCACCACCTTGGGAGGGAACCAACGGTTGGAAAAGGTGACCACAAAAACACCTCCAGGCTTGAGCACACGCCCCACCTCGGCGAATACACTCAGCGGCTGGGTTAAGTATTCCACCGAAACGGTACAAATGGCAACATCAAACGATGAATCGGTGTAAGGCAGCACCGGCGCGGCATTCAGATCATGAACCTGAATGTCGCTCAGTTGCGGGTTCTGCTCCAACTCGGCCCGGTTCATTCCCAGACCGCTGACTCTGTCGGGAACCGGACCCTGCGGAAGGTGCGACACCCAACTGCTCATCAGATCCAATAGGTGCACTCCACCCCCGACAAATCGCTTGTAGATGTCCGCCACCATCTCGCGGGCAGTGGCGTCCAGATGATGCACCAGACGGGGATTTTCGTAAAAACGGCTGTCCGCCTGTTCATTCTGGCGGTCAAAGGGCCGGTCACTAAAGAAATCGGTGGGTTGGCCCTGCCAACGCGCCTGCATACCCGGACCATCAGTCAGCAGACCGACCCAGTCCACGCTGCTGCCGCCGCGCTCACTTTCCTTGACCGCTGCCTCGCCTACCGTCATGGACAGGGTGAGAGCGTATCCGGCCAGCGGGTGGCTCATCTCAACGCCCATGCGACCGTTGTTGAGCGCGACACAGCGAAACGGCTGAATGTTCTGAGGAAAAACGCCGGGCACGCCGTTGAGGCGGCCTTGGGGGTAAAAACGCCCCAGCTGGGGGACCGGCGAGAAGCGTTTGCGGTCGATGTCCAAGCGGCCGCCATGGTTTCCGAAAAGCTCACCGGGTTTGAAGTGAGCGGATGCCTGCTCCCAGGACCGTCTGCCCATCAGCACCCGCCGAACACTATCCGGAAGCCAGTCCCGCCACAAATTCACCCCTCGTGCGGCCAAACATTCCAAATGCGAGCCGTCATGACTTTCCCACTTGAGTTGAAAAACAATATCCGCCACACTGTTCAAATCGATTTTATTCATAAGGATCTCCACCGCGTTTGAATTTTTAGGTAGACAGATGCTAACCATGGCCCCGTCCGAGTACCATGTCAAACGGTTAACAGGTGAGTAGGTGGCCAAACCTATCACCCGATCTACCATTCCAAAGCGGCAAGGGTAACAGGGCCCGACCCAAGGGTTCGTGGAAAAGGTTTGGGCCGGCGGTTCCGTCGGCCTGGCGCCAGGGTGAGCTATGGGGATGGTCGGAAAGCGGGCGGCACGTCAGGAAATTGAAATCAGGTAGCTCCTCAGATTGGTTCGGCTGTTGCTCAAACCGAATTTCTTGCGCAGATTTTTACGGTGGAAATGGACGGTGGTTTCAGAAACGTTCAAGACGTCAGCGATCTCCTTGCTGGCCTTGCCGTCCTTGACCAAAGAGGCAATTTGGATCTCCTGAGGCGTCAAGATGATACTGGCATTGGTCAGCTTTTGCATCATCGGCGAAATAATGTCCTGGAGGTGGGATTGAATGATGTCCACCACGTTTTTGTCCTTGGGCTTGAGATTGACCCGTTTGAGCTTTTCCAGGTAGGGCAGCACCATCTCCTTGACATTGGTGATGACCTTCTGTTCAAGGACGGCTTTGTCGTCTTCGCGCTGCTTGAGCAGCACTTTCAGGGCAATGTTCGCCTCTTCCAACTCAACTTTTTGCTGGTTCAGCAGCGCTTCGCTTTTTCGCAGCGCCGCCTCGGTCAACTTTAGGGTCGTAATCTCCTCATGACTCACCACGACCCGTACCGGGCCGCTGCCGGCCATTTTTAGAGCGCGCAGGTAGTACCAATGGGGGCCGCTGGGGCTATGGCAGGGATAGTCATAAAGAAACTCGTCCACCCGACCCGCCATTACGTCGCGAATGCCGGAAGCCACCGCCTGCGCGTCAGTCCGATCTTCCCCCCGGGAGGCTGCACAGATGTCCAGATAGTTTTCACCAATGGAGTCATAATCCGCCGGCATACCACCTTCGACGGCAAAGTCTCGCCAGGCCCGGTTGGTGTCCAAAATCACGCCGTCGTGGTCCAGAATGGCGATGTGCGCGGATAGCGAATCCAGGACCGTTCGCGCTGCTTCACTGGAATACCAAAAGGGAATCGGTGGTGCTACGCGCATGTCCGGCCCGCCTCTCAGAGATCGTACCAGGAACAGTATAGTATAAACCGTGTCTGTCCAGAAACGAGGAATTTTGGTCGAAATCAAGGCATGCGAAAAACTTCATCACCGGCATATCGTTGATAGTCCGAGGATAAAATCTTGAGCCCAACGCAGACGTCGGGCGAAATAACCGTTTATGGATGGACACCGAATAACAGGGCGATAAGATCTTCTAGCACATCCAGTGCGATTGCACAAGGCGCGATTGCACCAAACACCGCCCCAGTGATGGACATTCCGGCGGCGGTGGGGTAGACCTAATTTGAGCCAATCACCCCCAACGGTTCAGGTGGTTAGCATGAAAACGCTGCGATCGACCCTGTTGTGGCTGGCGGGGTCGGCTTTCTTTGCCTTGACCTTTGGGATTCTCTCCATCGCACTGCTGCCATTGTCGCGTGATCGGGTCTTTGCCCTGGCTCGGCGCCTTTTTCTGGTTCAGACCACAATCATGGGAATCCGGATCGAGGTGGCGGGTCTGGCACGGTTGGATTGCAAACGGACCTATCTGATCATGGGCAACCACCAGAGCCTGTTCGACCTTTTCGTAATCCCCGCGGCTATCCCGTTGACTTACGTGGCCGTGGAAGCGGCCTATCACTTTTCGATTCCTCTCTGGGGCAGCCTGATTACCCGGTGGGGATGCATTCCCATCCATCGCGACAACCTGGAAAAAGCCAAACAGAGCCTCGACGTCGCCAGGCAGCGGCTGCAGGAGGGAACCTCGATCATCATCTTGCCAGAGGGCCATCGCACGCGCAGCGGCGAGCTGGGACCGTTCAAAAAAGGTCCCTTTCACCTTGCTTCCCAGGCCGGGGCCGATATTCTGCCGTTTGCCGTCAGCGGACTGTTCGACTATCACCGCAGAGGGTCATTTCAATTGAACCCCCGCAGGGTCAAGGTATCCCTTGGTCCGGTGATCCCCTATGCGTTGTGTGCGCAGATGACCGCTGAGCAGCTGCGCGACCGTGTTCGCAGCATCATCGCCGAACTGGCGTCCTGAACGGGTCGGACGGTCAACGGCGACATCAGGGCATGGCCTCCAGTTTCTCAAGCAGCCGACGGGCGTTTTCGATATTTTCACGGGCTTTGGCGTGGTCCGGGTCGTAAATCAAGGCCGCTTCCCATGCGCTGATGGCGGATTTCAGGTCTTCGTTGATGAAGTGTTTGACGCCCTTGCGGTAATGCGCCTGGCCCATTTCCACCAGCCGGACACGCACGGTTTCCTTGAGCACCGCGCTGCCCTCGTGGGCCTGGTCGGCCTTCTCGAGCACCGCGCGGGCTTCCAGAAACCGCCGCTGGTCAGCGTGCGCCAATGCCAGTCGATAGCGGGCTTCGGCGGCCCAATCAAGGGCCTCGACTCGTTCGGGTGCGTTCAGGACCAGCGCTTCGAGCAGGTCCAGACTCTGCCGATAGCGCCCACCCTCAAAATGGGTGCGGGCCATGGCGATATCGGCATCCACCTGCCGCCGCTGCAGAGCGGCCTCGAGAGCTGCTTCGGCAGCCTTCCTGCCGTCAACCCCCGCGGGTACCATGGATAGGGCCTGTTGAGCGGCTTCCAACTGCCCCGCTTCGGTCCGGGCCATCGCCTGGTGGAGATGGATGGTGTCGATCAGGAGCTGGAGACGGGAATCGGCTGCGTCGGCCTGTTTAGCAAGGGTCAAGGCACCATCGGGATCGTTGGCAGCCAGGCGCGCAGCGGCTTGGGACAATGGATCCGGCTGCTCTTTTTTCGTAGCTTTGGTCTGGGTTTTGGTTTCCAGTCGGGGCAAAACCAGCAGCGTGCCAGGCTGCAGTGCCGCATCGTCCGTCAGATCGTTGAACCAGGCCACCACGTGGGATTGTTCTTCGTCGCCGAAAAAGGTTTTGGCGACGGCCGCCGGGTCCTCTCCGGGCCCAGTGATGTAGACCGTCAGGGGAAACGGTGAGAAGCTCGCCTGGATCTGTTTCAGAGCCGGCTCAAAAGCGGGGTCCAGGCGCAGAGCTGCCAAAAAGTGGTTGCGGGCAGCCGTCATCTCCTTGCGGGCCAGTTGCCCCAACCCATTTTGATAATGCAATCGAGCCGCTTGGGCAATCTGGCTCTCCAGACGGACGACCGCCTTGGCTGCCTGGGCAGGGTCGGCCGCGATCCGTTCAACCAGCCGCCAATGATCCAATGCCACGGCGAGCTCAGCGCGCATTTCCAGATCACGGGCGCGCTGGCTGACTGCGGCCGCTTGGCCCGCTTCCCACCAGGCGGTGGGGCGCAACAACACCCGCAGCGGCCCCTGCATGGCTGCACAGCCGGAAACGGTCACGGTGCCGATGAGGATGACGATCGGCAACCATCGTCTCATCAGTTGAGATCCGCCTTGACCATAGTGGTGAGCACCTTTTTAAACTGCTCCAGGCTCATGTGGTCGTCGACAACCGTTCGAGCGATGCCGAAACGGTCGGCGAAAAAGGGATTATACCCCGGCGAGCGGCTGAAAGCGGCCGCATACCCGAGCTTGGCCGCCATAGCGGCCACCAGATGGTCGGCGCGGCCGCGGGGGTATGCCAGCAACGGGCGGGAATCGCCTAAATGGGTTTCGATGTCTCGTCGCGCCAGAAGCAGGTCGGACTCAACCCGTTCGAAATAGGCTTTGGCGCTGGGTTCGTTTTCGCGGCGGACCAATGACGCTCCCTGACGGCCTCGGCAGCCGATGGTGAAGCCGGCTTGCCGCAGCGCTCTCAGTTCATCCCAGGTCATGGCCCCTTCAGCCCCGACCCTGCCGGTCGCAACAAAAACCGTTGCCGTGAACCCGAGGTTTTCCAGCACGGGAACACCCCAATCCAGAAAGGCGCGGGACTCGCCATCCACCGTAATTAGCACGGATCGGGCGGGCAGCTGTCCTGAAAAAGCCATAAATGCGATCAACTGAGCCGGGGTGATGGCAGTGAACCCCTGGGTTTTCAACCAGCGCATCTGATCGTGGAGTGCCGTCGGCAATCGTTGGCGGCCCCCATCGGCAACAGCGACGAAATTGGGATAGGCCAGCACCGGGACCGTTTGAAAACCATGCGGCGTCAAACCGCCGGGTTTGAAGGGAGCCACCGGTATCAGAACCGCCTCGCCGGCCGAAAATTCAGCCCGGTCGTTGTATTCGCTGATCAACCACCCCTTGGATGCATCCTTCAGATAGCGCAGCGCCAACGTCGCCGCTGTATCTCCCGGACCTGCCCGCACCAGCATCGGCACAGGGGCGGCCGAGCCGGCAGGATCCTGCTGACCATGGGTTGCCGGCGGAAACAGACCGGCAGACAGCAGCAGACCCACGCAGGCGACCCAGCGCAGGATCACCGCAGCGATCACGGGCGTCGTACCGGCACCTGACCTGCGAGCGCATGGGGACCGGTTTTCAAATGGTTGCTTTGACATGGGACCGCTGCCTGATAGATGCCACACGAAATGTTGCCACGGGTGCGATTTTTCCTTTGATGAGACGGATGCCGGCCGGCTTCACAGCGATCATGTCGCCCAGCTTTTCACAGACCGCATCCGTTACCAGCACTTCCCCCGGCGCGGCCAGCCCGCTGAGCCGCGACGCCAGATTCACCGTGTCACCGATCACGGTGTATTCCATTTTGGCCTGGGATCCAATGTTGCCCGAAACAATCGGACCGGTGTGAATGCCCACACCCACCGACGAGAGCAGGGGGTTGTGCGGCAGGCTGTGCCGGTGCAGCTGTTCCATCAGATCCAACGCCGCCCTGACGGCCCGTTCCACATGATCCTTTCTGAAAACCGGCACTCCAAAAACCCCCAGTACACAGTCTCCGATAAACTTGTCCACATAGCCCCCGTATTCCAGCAGGGACCGCGTGGTGATTTCGAAATAGGTGTTGAGCATCTCGACCAGCGCTTCCGGTTCCCGCTCTTCGGCATAGGCGGTAAAACCGCGGATGTCGGCAAAGAGAATGGTGGCGTCGTTCTTGTGTCCCTTGAGCCAGGTCTCGGCCGGATCGGCCAGAATCATCTCCAGCACTTCTTCGCCCACATACTTACCGAAGCTTTGCCGGGTCAGTGTATGGCGGTAAAGCTCCTCGCCCATCTGGTTGAAGGCCACGGCCAGATTTCCCAGCTCGTCTTTGCGGTCCAGCGCCACCCGATAGCGGTAATTGCCTTTTCCGATGGCTTCAGTGGCAGCCACCAACTCCGAAATCGGCTTCGAGAATCGAAGCCCCAGAAAGAGGGCAATCGCCAGCCCAATGATCATCATCCCCACGGTCATCAGCAGGATGGATCTTTTTTCCCGGCTCACCAGTTGCTCGATAAAGTCCAAGGAGACACCCACATGGACCGTGCCCACGTGCTTGTTTTGGAAAACCACCGGTCGGGTCAGATTCAGAATATGCTCACCGGATCCGTCGGTGAAGGGAAAATAAGCAATCTCCCCACGCGTCGTCGGCGGAGCCGTGGGAGTAGGCAGGGTCAATGCCACGCCGAGGCGGTCTACATCGGTATGGGCCTGAATCAGCCCCCGGGTGTCGGTGACTACCGCGTAGCGCAGCCCTTCGGTGGCATTGGCTTCCTTGATCAGGGTATTGAGGCTGAGGATGTCGTCATCGAGAAGCGGGATGCGGGCATTGTTGACAAAATAATTGAGACTGACCGTACCGACGGTCACCGTCTGGTCGAAGAGCTGGGATTTCTGACGGTTGATGATAAAGGTACTGAAAGAGACGATGGTGACCGTGACAATCAGCAGGGCACCGACGCAGAGCTTGAGCCAGATGGGAATGGCCGGTGCGGGAAGCCGCTCGGCCAGGGTGCCGCGTTGGCGGAGAATCAGCTCCCGGATATTGTCCGACAAGGAGGCAACCGAGATCCTGAAAGTCTCATTAATGGCCGCCACCACAGCCTCTTCGGAGGCCAGCTCCAGCTGGGTGATCAGGTATCCCAATCGTACGGCCTGACCGGTCTCAATCAGCCGCTGGCGCTGGGCGGCGAGCGCGGTCTCCAGCTCCTGTGAGGTGATGACGCCCCGCTCCACCAGAGCCTGGCCCAGCTGCAGATCGCCGGGTGATCGCCGTCGAAAGAGGTAACGGACGCCCGAAAATCCTATTTTTGAACGTCGCTGCATGGCTGCACCGCGGGCATGTAAGGTCGAGGGGTCCCGGTTAGGGGCCGGACACCAGCACACTGAACCGGACTATAATGGGGTGGATCAGTCGGTGTCAACACGCGGATGAGGAATCGTTGACAGGGTGGGGCCGGGAAGCTATCTTGTTATAACATGCTTGCCGCAAACAGCCACATCACTGCGCCTTCGGGCGCCGCTCGAGAAGGGGCAGGATCGGCTGCTGCGGTTCAACGTCAACCTATCCAAAAAGGCGGCCGCAGATGAAAACAGCCTACGACATGATCCGCGACAAGGGCAGCGATATAGTGAGTGTTCCGGTGGGCACCCTGGTGATTGAGGCGCTCAAGAGCATGAACGCCCGCAATGTCGGGGCGATTCTGATAACCCGCGCCAAGGAACCCGTGGGCATCTGGACCGAGCGGGATCTTATGCGCAACACCGTCGATGCATCATTCGACCCCCAAACCGCCCGCATTGAGGCGTACATGACCAAAGCGCTCATTTTTGCTCCCCACACCGATACGGTCTTTAACCTGATGGACAAATTCTTGGGTCTGCGGGTTCGTCACCTGCTGATCCAGAAAGACGGCAACACCATCGGGGTGGTTTCCAGCGGCGATGTCATGAAGGCCAGTATCCAAGAAAAAGACGCAGCGCTTAAAGAGCTCAACACCATGGTGGGATGGGATTACTACGAAAATTGGTGCTGGCGGCCCGAATCCCAATGATCAACCGGGCCGCCGAACACAAACCGCTATTGATGGTCAGACGGTTTTAGACGCCCGGGGAGGGCTCACCAGGGCCTCGCCCTCGAGGACCGTGACGCCGTCCTGATTGACACAGGTGGTTGCCAGGCGCACCCGTTTTTTTTCTTCTAATTTCTCAATCACGCTCACGATTGCAGTGACCGTATCCCCGATTCGCACCGGTGCGAGAAAATTAAGCGTCTGTCGCATGTAAACCGTCCCCGGACCCGGCAGACGCGTTCCGATCACCGCTGAGACAAATCCCGCTGACAGGATGCCATGGGCGATCCGGGTCTTGAAAAAGGTTCCCTGGGCATAGGCTTCATTGATGTGGGCCGGATTCAGATCCCCGGTGATTCCGGCAAACAGATAGATGTCCGCATCCGTTACGGTTTTGGAGAATTGGTCCGAATCGCCGACCTCAAGCTGGTCGAAAGTTTTACCGATCATGTTGCATCCCCTTTGCGTGGTCACCGATCGAGGGTACTGTCGTGAGATCGACCCAATGGTGTCCTTCCCGAAATGGATGGATGGACACTAAATAAATTCTTCTACCTTTTTGAAAGCCTCATCAACGGTCTTCTTGTAGGTTTCACGGCCTTTCTTGAAGGCGTCCACCCACTCCTTGATGGCCTTCTTCCCCTCTTCGGGAACCCAGTTGGCCTGGTTCAACATGGAGTTGGCCAGGGTTTCGGTTTGGTCCTGAACCATGACCATGGCGTTGTAGGCATTGTTGAAGGCACCCTTGTTGAAATCCACCATCTGCTTGAAAATCTGTTTCTGGTCCATGTTGACACTCCTTTGTTTTTGTTTCTGATCCATGTTGGCACTCCTTTGTTTCGCATTCAATCCGGTTGGGACAAAAACCCGGTAAATGCATCAAACCGTCCCGATGGTGTTCCCGTATCGATTTCATTCTTAAGCCGAAACCGTCCGGTACCAGCGCAAGCGGGAATCAAGACCTGATGCGTTCCCGGCGACAAACCTGCACATGTAATTTCTGCATAATCGAAAATATAAACCATCCTGGCCGGATGTCAATCGAAAATGTTGCAGCGCACAAAAAAATTAATCGCTATTGCATATAACCTATCATTGTATCACCGGGCCACCTGGCCGTGGACCGCAACCGCAGAGCAGGCGCCCTGGCTGCTCCGCGGCTGACCGTGCAGCCCAGCCATAGACCGGGGACAGCATACGCAAA
>JAWOIA010000117.1:0-4532 GCA_046484885.1 Desulfosarcina sp.
AGCGAGCCTTCGCCGTTGATGGCGCCGCCGATGACCTTGCCGCCGGTCTTTTTGGTGACCGGGGTTGACTCCCCGGTGAGCATCGCCTCATTGACCGAGCTTTCGCCCTCTACAATGACACCGTCCGCGGGGATTTTCTCACCCGGTTTGATCAGGACTTTGTCCTCCACCGCCAGATCGCCAAGCGGCACGTCCTTTACGCTGCCGTCGGGCATGAGTTTGTGAGCGTCGGAGGGCATGAGTTTGGCCAGTTCCTCCAGGGCCTTTGAGGCGCCCATCACCGACTTCATCTCGATCCAGTGCCCCAGCAGCATGATGTCGACGAGGGTGGCCAGTTCCCAGAAGAACATCTTGCCGGTCAGGCCGAACACGACAGCGCTGCTGTATAGATAGGCGGTGGTGATGGCGACGGCAACCAGCGTCATCATGCCGGGCCGGCTGGATGTGAGCTCCTCGAACAGCCCTTTGAGAAACGGCCAGCCGCCATACCAAAAGACTGCGGAAGAAAGGCTGAACAGGACATAGACGTCGCCGGGAAAACGAATGGCGTCTCGCAGTCCCACCAGCGTTTGGAGCATCGGCGAGAGGACGAGAATCGGCAGGGTCAAGACCAGTGAGATCCAGAACCGTTTCCGGAAATCCGCCGCCATGTGGGAATGATGGGCCTGGTGGTCATGGTGGTCCGGAGGATCGGAGCCGGCGTGCTGCAATTGCGCTTCCGCCTCCAACCAATTCTCCTCGGCATGTCCTTGCGGACGATCTTCCTTCAGATAGATGGCATATGCCTTCTTGGCCACCTCGTCATGTCCAGGCTCAGTTTCCGGTTTATTTTTGGTTTCGTGTTCGTGTTCCTTCATGGGGGGTCTCCGGTCGGTTTTCTATAGTTCTTCCATCAAACCTGAGCGACCGCGCTCCGCGATGCTTTGAGCGTGCGTTGACAAAAAGTTCTGCCGGCAGTGGGCACCGCAAAAGTAGAACGTCGGTCCATCACGCTCGGGGTCGTCACCGTTGCCACAGGATATGCGCATCTTCCAGAGGAACCGTTACGTCATTAAGGTGCGGCACCACTCGTGCCGTATAGTCCGCTGGTGGGCGGGCCGCAGACACAGCCGCGCTGTAAACGTAGCCGCCCGACGCGCCGGCCAGTTGTCCCGCCAAGGCGGGATTCATTTCCTGCCGCACCGGGCTACCGCCGTTGACTCCATCAGCATAGAGCTCGACTCGCACGGCCTCCGGGTCAAGGTCATCGAGATAAACTTGAACCTCAAAGACGTGTTGCTCGCCCTCGGTTTCAAGCTTCACTTCGCCGAAGCGTAGCGCGGCCCATTTTTGCTCCAGCGCCTGCCGCCAATTAACTACCTTCAGGCCGATTGCTCCTTTGTCGGCGGCCCGCTCACGGTAGGCTGAGGCAGCCGGGAGGTAGTGCTGCTCGGTGTATTCGCGCACCGCGCGGTTGGTGGAAAAGCGTGGCGTCAGCCGCGCCATGCTTTCCCGCATCCGCGTCACCCAGGCGGTGGGAATACCCTGCCCGTCGCGGGTATAGAACTCGGGGATCACCTCGCGTTCGAGTAGGTCGTAGAGGGCTTCGGCTTCGACAGCGTCCCAGGCCGGGTCGTCGGCATGTTCCTGTCCGTCCCCCAATGCCCACCCCACTTCAGGCGTGTATGCTTCCGCCCACCAGCCGTCCAATTCCGAGAGATTGATGCCGCCATTGACCAGCACCTTCATGCCGCTGGTGCCGCACGCCTCCCAGGGCCGCCGTGGCGTGTTGAGCCAGACATCTACCCCCTGCACCAGGTGCTCGGTCAAATGCATATCATAGTCACTGAGGAAGGTCACATGAGGGCGGGCCTCCGGCCGCCGAATAAAATGGGTCCATTCCTGAATCAGGGCCTGCCCCGCCCGGTCCGCCGGATGGGCCTTACCGGCGATGATGAGTCGCACCGGGTGCTCAGGATTGGTTAACAGACGAAGCAGTCGCTCCGGGTCGTTCAGCAGCAGGTTCGGCCTCTTGTAGGTCGCGAAACGGCGCGCAAAGCCCAGCGTCAAGGCGTTTGGATCAAACAGATGCTTCGCGCCCTCAACCGCCTCGGGTGACGCGCCTGAGGCGGCCAGTTGCCGGGACAATCGTTCGCGGGCGTATTCAATGAGAGACTTGCTGGCGACGGTGCGAAGTTGCCAGAGCTTGGCGTCCGAAACGCGGCGAATGCCCTGCTCCAAAGTTTCCGTTGGCCCTAGCCAGCGGTCCTTTCCACAGGCCTCAGTCCACAGATCGTCGGCCGGGGCCGAGTCCCAGGTCGGCATGTGGACTCCGTTGGTCACGTGGCCGACGGGGACTTCTTCGACCGGCCAGTGCGGGAAAATTGGTGCAAAGAGGTTTCGGCTCACCTTCCCATGCAATCGGCTTACGCCATTGACCGCCCCGCTTCCGCGGACCGCCAGATAGGCCATGTTGAAAGGTTCCGACGAGTCGTTCGGGTTCCGGCGGCCCAGCGCCAGCAAATCGTGGAGCGTAATGCCGAGCTGCGTCCGTGCGTAGCCACCCAGGCAGTGTTCGATAAGGGCCGGAGCGAAACGGTCAAAACCCGCGGCCACGGCCGTGTGGGTGGTGAATAGGTTGCCCGCTCGCGTCACGGCCAGTGCGACTTCGAAGGGCTGTCCGGTCTCTTGCATGAAACTGAGGGCGCGTTCCAACACGGCAAAGGCCGCATGCCCTTCATTCAGATGGCAGACTTCCGGCTGGATGCCAAGCGCAGCGAGCAACCGCCATCCGCCGATCCCGAGGACCAGCTCTTGCATCAGGCGCAGCTCCGGTCCACCGCCATACAACTCGCTGGTAATCCCCCGGTACGGTGGGAAGTTTGCGGCATCATTGCTGTCCAGCAGGTAAAGCTGCACTCGGCCCACTTGAACTTGCCAGGCACGCAGCCAGATCGGATGGCCCGGCAGGTCGAGCTGCAACCGCAACCACTCGCCGTTCGCCTGGCGCAACGGTGTGATGGGCAATTGCCCGGGATCGTTGTACGGGTAAAGGGCCTGTTGCGCTCCGTCTTTGTCGATCATCTGGCGAAAATAACCCTGCTGGTAGAGCAATCCCACGCCGACCATTGGCACGCCCAGATCGCTGGCTGCTTTAAGTTGATCGCCAGCCACATTGCCAAGCCCACCCGAGTAGATGGGCAGCGCTTCGCTCAACATGAATTCCATGCTGAAATAGGCAACACGGCTTAGCGGAGATTGCGGGTAGGTTTGCTGAAACCACCCAGGCGTCGCCACCGCTCGCCGCCGGATCTGAACCAGGCCATCAACGTTTTGGCGAAAAACAGGATCGGCCAATACGCGCTCGATCCGGTCGCGCGAGACCGTCTGCAGGACGACCCAAGGGTTTTGAGTGAACTCCCAAAGCGCCGGATCAAGCTGCCGCCACACTTCGTCGGTAGCATGATTCCACGACCAGCGCATATCCAGGGCCAGCTCCGCCAGGAAATCGAATCCTTCGACGTCCGCAGGTAAAAGACTGTAGATCGGCTTGCTGACACGTGTTTGTTTGCTCATGGTTTCTCCTCCAATTTCAATGCCGTGTCTGTTTTTCCCGTGGGATCTTCTTGAAAACCCGCGGTTAGCGCCAAACGATCTTTAACTTTAGAGACTCCTCAGTCAAAATGCAGACCATCCTGTCGCCCTCTTTCCAGAAAAACTTTTGCCCCCAGAAAAATTGCGGTAGCCAGCAGAGGGACAGCAGTAGATAGATACGGTATGTGGATTGACCAAACGAATAAAAACCCTCCGGTTACAGGCCCGGCGAATTGGCCGAGGCTGTTGGCAGCGCTTTGAAGGCCCAAAGCGGTTCCGACTTCCGTTTCAGATCTTCTACTCGCCAGCGTAGCAAGGGTTGGGATAAGCAAGGCCATGCCAAATGCCAGCACCCCAACGCAAATCAGGATGAAAGTCATCGTCTCTGTCAGCATCAATAAGATCAACGCAACGCCAACCATGCCTGAACCGATTGCCAGCAAAAGAATTTCTTTCTTGTAGTCGATGAACCATCCGACTATGGCACCCTGACCAACCGCCATGACTAAGCCGCAAACTATGAAGACCATACCCATTTGCGCGGGGCCGAACTTCATGACTTGTGGGGCGTGGAGCGCAAATGTGCCTTCGAACAATGCTAAACTGAAGTAACTCAAAAAAGATAAGTATAACAGTTTCCAAAATGATCCGTTCCTCAATAGCTTGCCCAATTCCGACGTCCGAATCCTTTCAATTTCCATTAGCTTAGTGCGGGGTTCGAATTCAGCGACGCGCACAGGCCTTAAAGACTCGGGCAACATATAAACCGCTGCGATCAATCCCACAAACGCGAGCAGGACGGCTGCGAAAAAGGGCATGGAAAAACCGTCAACTGAAAAAATGCCAAAATGAAAGGCCGGATGCCAACTTCGCCGGCTTAACCATGCACCGAGCACCGGACCCGCCACAACGCCGAGCCCGGTCGCAGCGCCAAGCCATGCCATGCTTTTGCCGCGGTC
>JAWOIA010000210.1:0-4949 GCA_046484885.1 Desulfosarcina sp.
CAGAAAAAGAATTTTGTAGTTGAGGCAGAAGCGCAGGATCGGGGCGTAGATATATTGAAAGGCAAAAAACAGCCCCAGCAACCCGCCCACCAGCAACGCCACGAAGATGGCATTGCGCGCCAAGCCGCGTTCAGGCCCCAGCGGCTCCCACACCACCGTCAGGATCCATCCCACGGCCAGGACTGCGATGAGGCTGGCGATCCAGGGGGCGACCCGGGTGGTCGCAGCAGCGGCGCCGTCAATGCGATCGACGATCAGGCGCGTCCGCGCCGGCAACCGATCCCGGTACAAATGGGCCACCACCGCGACCAGCAGGAGCAGGCCGGCGACCCACACCATCGTCCAGCCTTGGCCGATGCCCAGCCCGGTCACCCCCACCGCTGCCAGGCCCAGCCCGAACAGCAGCAGGCGGCGCCATTGTCGCCAGTCGATGCGCCCGGCCACCAGCACCTGGATGGCCGTTGGCACGATGGTCAGTGCCGCGATCACCGACCCGACCAGCGCGAAGGTTTTGGTGAAGGCCAGCGGCGTAAACATTTTGCCTTCGGCGCCGGTCATGGTGAATACGGCCAGGAAGCTGATGATGGTGGTGCTGATGGCGGTGAGTACAGCCGAACCGACCTCGCTGGTGGCCCGCTGGACCACCTCGAGGCGCGGTTCGGCCGCCGGGGCCTCCTTGAGGTGTTTGAGTACGTTTTCGGTGACGATGATGCCCATGTCGACAATGGTGCCGATGGCGATGGCGATGCCCGCCAGGGAGACGATGTTGCTGTCCACGCCGACCAGCTTCATGAAGATGAAGCACATGAGCACTGCCAGGGGCAGCATGGCGCCGATGATCAGCGCACTGCGCAGGTGCAGGACCATCAGGATGACCACGATCAGGGTAACCAGGATCTGCTGGAGCAGGGCGTCGCTGAGGGTGCCCAGGGTCTCATGGATCAACCCGGTGCGGTCATAGAAGGGAACGATGTGAAGCTGGCTGATGGTGACCCACGGCGGCCAGGCATCGCCGGGCCGAGCACGCAGCCAGCTGAGCCATGCCGCTTGGTCGATGGCGGCGGCCGCACCGGTGGAAAAGGCCTCAAAGCCGTTGTCCCGCGCAAAGCTTTCGACCTGCGCCACAGTGGTCCGTTGCCAATCGATCACGGCCTTGGCCGGGAGGCCGGGGCTGATCTCGGCGATCTTTTCTTTGACATGGGTGATGGCCGCCAAGGGGTTGAAACCTTCGCGTACCACCACCACGCCGCCGACGGCCTCGGCGCCGCCGTGGGTCAGCACGCCGCGCCGCTCGGCCGGGCCCAGGCCCACCACCGCCACGTCCCGTACGCGGATCGGCACCCGCTCGGCGCCCACGGCCACCACCGCCTCCTCCAGGTCGTCGAGGCTCTTGATGAACCCCACCCCGCGCAGGATGTACTCGATGCGGTTGATCTCCGTCACCCTGGCCCCGACGTCCAGATTGCTTTTGGCCACTGCCGTGAAAACCTGGTTGAGGGTGACATCGTAGGCCCGCATGGCGTCCGGATCCACATCGATCTGGTACTCCTGCACGTACCCGCCGATGGAGGCCACCTCGCTGATTCCTTCGGCTGACAACAGCCCGTAGCGGACGTACCAGTCCTGGACCGTGCGCAGTTCGTGCAGGTCCCAGCCGCCGGCGGGCGACCCCTGTGGGTCGCGCCCTTCCAACGTGTACCAGAAGATCTGACCCAGCGCGGTGGCGTCCGGCCCCAGGGCCGGCTGCACCCCTTGCGGCAGTGTGCCCGCCGGCAGGCTGTTGAGCTTTTCAAGCATGCGCCCCCGCGCCCAGTAAAATTCAACCGCCTCTTCAAAGATCAGAAAGATCATGGAAAAGCCGAAACTGGACAGGCTGCGCACCTCCTGGACGCCGGGTACGCCCAGCAGGGAGACGGTCAGCGGGTAGGTGACCTGGTCCTCGACATCCTGAGGCGACCTGCCGGCCCATTCGGTGAAGACGATCTGCTGGTTTTCACCCAGGTTGGGAATGGCATCCACCGGCACCGGTCTGCGCGGCAGCCAGTCGATGCGCCAGTCAAAGGGCGCCACCGCCACACCGGTCAGGACGATCAGCAGAACCAGCAGCAGCACCACCAGCTTCTGTGTGAGAAAGAAGCGGGTTATCCGGTCCAGCAGGGTCAGTCGCTCGTTCATCAGTGCCCCCGGTGCGGATCGTCGGCTTCAACGATGGTTTCCTGGATTTCGCCGCAGGTGAACATCATGGCGCCGAAATAGGGGTTGGTGATGGCCGCTTGGGGTTGCAGCCAGAAGCTCTCGCCACCTTCGAACATGGGGCACATGGCGCGGTACACCGGGCCGGTTTCCGCCACGCCGAACGCATGCACCATTTCGATCAGCGCATCGGAAAACGATCTGAAATGGCGGCGCTGGTCGGCCAGATCCGCTTCGGTGGCCACCGAAAGAATGGTATCGTGCAGCGTTTTGGACAAGCGGTTCCATTGCTGGCGGTGGGTGTTGCTGGTCAGCAGCGTCGGTGCGATGGCATGCAGCGCCTCGTCGATGCGCCTGGCCGCTTGTTGGGCAGCTTGGGCATTGTCCGTGGAGAGAGCCTGCACCAGTTCGAAGCTGGCCAGCACGAGCCGGCCCACCTGCGCCTGGAACGGCCGTGGTGGGCCTGGCCGGTCAGGGTCGGGTCGGGCGGCTGCCAGTGGCGGTGCTGGCGCGCCCTGGTCTCCGTGGTCGTGAATCGGGGGTGGTCCGCCCTCAGGTTGCATCATGCTGGGCCGTCCACGGATTTGCAGTTCCGAATCGATTTTGAAAGCACCGTTGACCACCACCAGTTCGCCGGCAGCCAGTCCATCGCGTACCACGTACCAGGCGCCGGCCCGAGGCCCGAGGAGGATGTCGCGCGGTTCGAAGGTCGGGTGTTCCACCCCGGGCAGTTGCACGTACACCACGGCGCGCTCGCCGGTGATCAATGGGGCCGTAGCGGGAATCACCAGGGGCAGGCCGCTATCCTGATCCACCGGCTTCTCTTCGGCCTGATCCGGACGGCCGCCATGACCGGCATGGGGATCATCGGGTTGGCTCAAGGCCGGGCGTGGGCCCACATCGGCTTCGATGACCCCACGAACCAGCATCCCCGGTTTGAGGCGGCCGTCCGGATTGGGCAGGTCTACCCGCACCCCTAAGGTACGGGTGGCTTCGTTTAGGATGGGATCAATGAAGGCGACCTTGCCGGTGAAGCGTTCGCCGGGATGACTTTGGGTGCTAAAGATTGTTTGCTGCCCGACTTTGAGCCATTGGATGTCCGATTCATAGACCTCCAGCGCCACCCACAGATGGGACAGATCGGCCAGGCGATAAATCGGCTGCCCGGTCTGCACGTAATCGCCGGCGGCCGCCAGTCGTTCGATCACGACGCCGCTCAGCGGGGCGGGAATGATCAAGCGCTCGTCCACATGGCCTTGTTTTTCGAGGCGGTTGATCTGCTTCGCATCCAGTCCCAGCAGGCGCAGCCGGTCGTGGGATGCATCCACTGTCATGCGCGTGGTGTCGCGAAGCGACGCAATCCCGCTCTTTTCCAGTTCGTGCGCGGTTACAATGGCCTGCAGATGCTCTTCCTGGGCGGTAATCAGCGCGGGACTGTAGATCTCGACCATCGGTTGGCCCTTGCGGACCGCGGTCCCGGTGAAGTCCACATAAAGCCGCTCCAGTCGGCCCGCCATCCAGGCGGAGATGGTTCGCAGGCGCGTCTCATCGTAGCCGATGCGGCCATACAGTCTGACCGGTATGGTAACCGGGCGCACTGCCACCGGATGCACCGCAATCTGCATCAACGCCGCGGCTCGAGGGGAGAGACGCAGGCGCGGCAGGTCGCCTTCATCCTCCTCGGCGTCGTCCAGGGGTACCGGAATCAAGTCCATGCCACAGATGGGGCACTGGTCGTCGGGATTGGGCGAGCGCACCTGGGGGTGCATGGCGCAGGTGTACATCTGCTGGGCGCTGCTGCCGGCTTCGCTGACAGCTTCTGCCGTGACGGCAACGGTCGAGGTCGACTGATCGTGGCGGCCGGTGCCCGAGATCCACCAGCCCAAGGAAAATCCAATCAGGCCGATGGCCAGCGGCAAAACCCACATTGTCGTTTGCTTCCAGCGGTTGGGTGGTTTTTTCATCGGACTTGCCTCCGATTTGGATGCGGGGCTGGCAAGGGAGGGGACCCGCCATCGATGATGGGTCGCATGACCGGATCGTCGTCGATCAGGCGACCGACCAGCGCCTGGATGCGGGTGATGGCCTGGGCCTGGTCGGCCGCGGCCCGTTCATGTGCCAGTGAAAATTCCAGCAGCACCCGCTGGGTGTCGACCAGATCGGAAAACCCGGCATTGCCTGCGCGATAGGCGGTTTCCGTGGTCGCCAGCGTTTGACGAGCCATCGGCAGCAGGGTGTCACCGTAGAGTGACAGCTTGCGCTGGCTGTCGCGATGGTTGAACAGGGCCAGCTTCAGGTCGGTTTCCAGGCGGTTTTCCAGGCTCTGGATCTGCCGGTTGGCCTCGTCCATGCGCGCGTGTGATTCGCGAAGGCCCGCATCATACTTCTTGCGCCAGATCGGTACGTTGATGGAAACCATCCCGGAGAGCATGTCTGTGCCGCCCCCGTCCATCATCGCTATGCGGGCGCTGGCGTCCCGGGCATATTCGATGCCGACGGTAAAGTCCGGATAGTAGTTCTTGCGTGCCAGTTCTATTGCCAGGCGCTGCTGGTCTGCCTCCTGCCGCGCCGCGGCAAGGTCCAGATTGTGCTGCCTGGCCAGGGCCAACCAATGGTCATCGGTGTAGGTGGGCAACTCGGAAGCGGTCTGCATCGACGGTCGGCGGGCCGGTGCCGGCAAGCGGCCCTGGGCCGGCCGGCCTAAAGCCGTGTTCAATTCAGCCCCTGCTACCTCGACAAGGTCCTGCAGAGAGCGC
>JAWOIA010000233.1:0-13823 GCA_046484885.1 Desulfosarcina sp.
GGCCTTCTTTTTAGCCTTACGCGCCGCCGATGGGTCAATACCGTCTGCAAGTTGTTTTCGCGCCGTGTCGCGCTTTTCACGGGCTTTGGCGAGCGAAACCGCCGGGTAGGTGCCAAGGCTCAGCATTTTTTCCCTGCCCTCGAAGCGATACCTCAAGCGCCACCACTTGCCGCCTGAAGGGTGAACCACCAATAACAGGCCACCGCCGTCATTGATTTTGCATTGCTTGGCCTTGGGCTTGGGCTTGGCATTCTTTACGCCGGTGTCGGTAAGCATGGGCGTTTCCCTCTTTTTGCGGGTAACTGCTTCAGTGCTCAGGTGAGCTACCCGTATTGTTACCCACATTTACCCAGGCTGCCAACGGCTTTCGTCGCACGCGGTTGGACTCTATAAAAAGAAAAAGCCCTTAAATTCAAGGGCTTTTTCAACTTACTGGACTGTGTTGGATTGTCTTGTGGTGGGCCCACCTGGGATCGAACCAGGGACCGACCGGTTATGAGCCGGTGGCTCTGCCAGCTGAGCTATGGGCCCGTATCAGTTCGCCTGCAAGGGTTGTCTGTACTACCCCCGTCCAGGGGGGTTTGTCAAGCACCCGCAGGGCCGCCCGGCTCCGGATCAGGTGTCGATAAAGCTTTTCAGCTTACGGCTGCGGGTGGGGTGGCGCAGCTTTCTCAAGGCCTTGGCCTCGATCTGACGAATTCGCTCACGGGTGACGGTAAAATCCTGCCCGACCTCTTCCAAGGTATGGTCCGCCTTCTCGCCGATGCCGAAGCGCATGCGCAGCACCTTCTCCTCCCGGGGGGTGAGGGTGGCCAGGACCTTGCGGGTCTGTTCGGCCAGGTTCATGCTCACAGCCGCTTCGGATGGAAGCATGAACTTCTTGTCCTCGATGAAATCGCCCAGATGGCTGTCCTCCTCCTCCCCGATGGGCGTTTCCAGAGAAATGGGCTCGCGGGCGATCTTGAGAACCTTGCGGACTTTGTCGATGGGGATCTCCATTTTTTCGGCGATCTCTTCCGGTCGCGGCTCTCGACCGAACTCCTGGACCAGATAGCGGGAGGTACGGATCAGCTTGTTGATGGTTTCGATCATGTGCACCGGAATACGGATCGTGCGAGCCTGATCGGCAATGGCCCGGGTGATAGCCTGTCGGATCCACCAGGTGGCATAGGTGCTGAACTTGTACCCCCGGCGGTATTCGAATTTGTCCACCGCCTTCATCAGGCCGATGTTGCCCTCCTGAATGAGATCCAAAAACTGAAGTCCCCGGTTGGTGTACTTTTTGGCGATGCTGACCACCAGCCTGAGGTTGGCCCGGATCAACTCGCTTTTGGCAAATTTGGCCCGCAGGCGGCCTTC
The DNA here is from genome assembly GCA_046484885.1 of Desulfosarcina sp. GTDB lineage: Bacteria > Desulfobacterota > Desulfobacteria > Desulfobacterales > Desulfosarcinaceae > Desulfosarcina. The sequence goes on from JAWOIA010000233.1 coordinate 1,360, forward strand.
ATCCACACTGGCCATGACCCGTTTGAGATTGCGATTGTTGGCCTTGAAATCATTTTCTTTCTCCACCATCTGGTCTGCCACAGTTTTGAGATGCGCGTAGATAAGCCCGATGGACGCATCATCCAGGTTGGAGCGCTTCTTGACCCATTTGGTGAACTGGGCCTTGGTGGTCAGATGATCTCGAAGATCCCGAATGGTAGTGCCGAGGGCCTCGGCCGTGACGGCAATCAGCTTGTTCTGGGCGTCGAACCATTCAATCAGGCGCCGGATATGGGCTTCGATGCGGTCAATAACCCCTCCCTCCAGGCGCCATCCCTTGAGCAGTTCGAAAATTTTGTTGTTGCGCCGAATGATGCAGCGCCGAACCCGGCGGGCTTCATCGGGTTCGAGTACTTCGGTGAACATGCGCGCGCGATAGGCCAAGATCTCGTCATTGACCTGGTGAATGGCGCCGATGGTACCCAGAAAATTTCCAATCTGGACCACTTCATCCACATAGGCGTCACCTTCGTCCACATCACGCAGCACGTGCTTGGGCCGAAGGGCGCCCTTTTCGATCAGACCACCGAATTCAAGAATGTAATGGACGCCCAAGGCGGTCTCGAGCAGGGCTTTGAGAACGTCCTGTTCACCCGCCTCGATTTTTTTGGCGATCTCGACCTCCCCTTCGCGGCTCAACAGGGTCACCATGCCCATTTCGCGAAGGTACATCTTAACCGGATCGGTAACGGACCCGAAATCCGATACCGCCATCGACTGGCTCAGCTCGGCTTTCTTTCCGGGCAGGCCCTCCTTGTCGACAAGGCCGTTCTCGTTCTCGATGATCTCAATATCCATATCATCGAACATCATCAGTGTGTCGTCGATCATCTCGGACGACATCATCGCATGGGGCAGGGCCTCGTTGAGTTCGTCATAGGTCAGTGAGCCCTGTTCTTTGCCCTTTTCAATCAGGGCCTTGAGTGCCTTTTGATCGTTCTTGCGGGCAGTCTCGCCGGCTTTCTCCGATTTCAGATTCTGCGCGACGGTCTCCCCGGTCGCCCGGCCGACCGCCTCGGTTTTCCGGGTCTCCTTTTTTTTCTTGTTCTGCCCGATTGTTTCGTCGTGCTGGCTAGCGGATTTTTTGGTCATGCACGTTGCCTCCTGAAACCAGACCGGGTGAATGCCATTCGTGGGTGACGGGCGCTCTCTCGGGTGGTGTTTGTCAGATTCCATGGCCGGCGACACCGTTTGTCGGCCGCCGGATATCCAAAGCAGCGGTCTAGTTTCGGACCGGCTTGGCTGGTTCTACGTTCCTGCGGACCTGCTGCTGTTTTTCCAGCAGCAGCGCGGCCACAAGCTGATGGTCGCCGCTTTTTTCAGCAGCCGCGATACGTTTTAACAGGGCCCGGTCGCGGCGACGGGCGCTGGCCTCGAATTGATGGATCAGGTTGATGCAGCCGTTGCGATCCCACTGTTCATCGGTCAGCGAGAGCCGGGCCACCAACCCGCGCTTGCGCGGATCCTCCCAGCGTGACAACAGGCCGGCGATATCACTGCCGACCTGGTCAAAGTGATCGATGATGCCGTGCGCGATCTCGCCCAGCACCGGATCGGTGAAATGCTGCATGAGCCCGTGGTGGCGGACCATGGCAATCATCTCGGGAAACTGAAGCATCATGGTTACCATCTGCCGTTCCAGCCGGTTTGTCACTCCCGGCACCGGTTCCGGCGGCCGGTTGGCTGCCGGCTGTCGGGGCCGCTGGGCGAGGTTTCGGGCCGTCGGCCGGAGCTTCTGCATCAGAACCGTCTCGTCAACACCGATCCGCTCGGCCAGGTCTTTGATCTGGAGCGACCGGGCGACGGGGTCACCGATGGCCAGGACCGCCGACCTGAGATCGTTGACGATCCGAACCTTGCCCTCTATGCTCAAACCATAGTGCTGAACGGCTGATTCTGTCATGAAAGCCATCATGCCCATGGCTTGCCCGACCGCCTTCTGAAATTCATCGCGGCCGTGAGCCATCAGAAACGAGTCCGGATCATGCCCCTTGGGCAGCACCAGAATTTGGGCCTCCAGCAACCCTTTTTGAAAAACCGCCACACTGCGTTGGGCCGCCTTGACCCCCGCCTGATCGGAATCGTATACCAAAACAGCCCTGCCCTCTGCGCCCACAAACCCCTTCAGGATTTGAACATGGTCGTCCGTCAGGGAGGTGCCCAAGGTGGCCACGGCATTCTCGATGCCAAACTGGTGCATGGCCAGCAGGTCAAAGTAGCCTTCGACCACATAAACCGTCTCCGTTTCGCGGCACTTAGACCGGGCCCGGTTCAGGCCGTAAAGGGAACGCCCCTTGTTGTAGACCGGGGTTTCGGGGCTGTTCAGGTATTTGGGAAGCGCATCGTCCATCACACGGCCGCCGAAAGCGACGACCTGATTCTGCCCGTCGGAAATAGGAAACATGATCCGGTTCCGGAAGCGATCGTAGTGTCCCTCGGTCTTGGGACGCGCAACGAGCAACCCGGCCCGTTGAGCCATTTCGGCAGAGACTTTGCGTGTACGCAGATGCCGGCAAAGGTGATCCCAGCCGTCCGGAGCGAAACCCAAATTGAACGCATCAATGGTTTTGGCGCTTAGCCCCCTTTTAGAGAGGTAGGCCATCGCCGGTTCCCCCCTGTTATCGGAAAGCAGGCAATGGCGATAAAAAGACACCGCTTGCGTGTTAAGCGTTAGTATCGTTTCCCGTTCCGTCAACTTTTTTTTTTCGTCGGGTGACATCGTGGGGGTGGGAAGGTCGATCCCGCAACGTCCGGCCAATACCCTGGCGGCCTCGGGGAACGTGAGCCCGCCATGCTTCATCAGAAAGCTGAACACATTCCCACCGGCACCACAGCCGAAACAGTGAAAAATCTGTTTGTCCGGGCTGACGGTGAAGGACGGGGTCTTTTCGGCGTGAAACGGACACAGCCCAAGGAAGTTGCGTCCCGTTCGCCGCAGGGATACGGCCTCCGATACGACCTCCACAATATCGCTGGCGTTTTTTATGGCTGTGATCGTTTCGTCAGGAATGTATGCCGCCAAGAAAAGCCGCCTCCATCTCAAATGGCTTCGGGTTCCATCGTGATCCGGCAAGGCTTGGGTCAACCCTGTCCGAAGGTTTGGATCACGACCCGGATCGGCGGAATAAAAAGCGACTCAACGTCTGAACTGCGTCCCTAACTGACCTGAGCATGTGCATGGTTCAACCTTTATCAAAGCCGGGAGGGTAATGCTTTAGCGGTGCTTTGTCAATGTCCAGTGGCGACTTTTAAATGCGACCAGCGGATATCCAGGCCATCAACGGCAACCCCGCTGGTGGGTTGAAACGGAATCAGGGGAATCACAAAACCCCTTTGGATGAGCGCACACCGCAGCGATCGGCTTCGATGAACACGGCCTTTTTGAGGGCCCGCCCCAGGGACTTGAATACCGACTCCAGGACATGGTGCTGATTTTCGCCGTACCTGACGTTGATGTGAAGATTCAGGCCACCCTTGACGGCAAAGGCCCTAAAAAACTCTTTGGCCAGTCCCTGGTCAAACCGTTCCACGCAGACGGGAAGTTGGGGCAGGTGAAAAACCAGATAAGGACGGTTGGAAAGGTCGATGGCCACTTCAGCCAGGGCATCATCCATGGGCGTGACGGCAAATCCATAGCGGCGGATGCCGGAGCGGCTGTCCAGCGCGGTGGCCACGGCTTCGCCTAAAACCAGACCCACATCCTCGACGCTGTGATGAAAATCGACCGCCAGGTCACCTTGGGCCTGAATGTCCAGGTCAAAACGACCGTGAACGCAAAACAGGGTCAGCATATGGTCGAAAAAAGAGATGCCGGTGTTGATATAGGCCTGGCCCTGTCCGTCCAGGTTAAGCTCGATCTTGACCTGAGTTTCCGATGTTTTTCGTTCAATCCGGCAGGTGCGGGCCATGGCGGTCCTCCTGGCAACAGGTCCGATGGGGGTTGTATGCGCTCGGCCACCGCCGCGATGCCGACTGGTCGAAACCGGTGGGGGGGGGGTCGATGCAGGGTAGAACCTTGTACACCAGTTGGGCCGCCGTTGCAAGCACCTGCCTTAGGAATCAGCGCCGGCGGCGGCGACACGCCACAACCATCACCTGGGCCGCCCGGCGTTGGTGGAGCGATGCCCCACCCCTGCCGGGCCCCCTTGCTGCAGCAAAAAGGGCTTGCATTGGTCAGTCCGGAGCAGGTAGAAAACGGATTCAACCGCTAAATCGGCCCCGCCGGCCCAAAGGAGATGCAATGAAGCGTACCGGCCCCCTAAAATTGACAGATGCCTTCAAGCAGGCAACTGACGATCAGGATAAGATCCTGCGGCCTGAAGAGACGGTGGCCAGGGTCAAGCAACGAATGCAGGCCATGGAATTAAAGATCTTGGACCAAACTCGGCGCATCGACAACGGCCGACTGGATATTCCGGTCTTTTTCAGCGCCTGCGGCCCCGACGCCCGCAGGGTCATCGGCACCCGAAAACAGATGGGAAAAGGCGCAACCCCGGCCCAGGCCGAGGCCAGTGCGGTGATGGAACTGGCCGAACGGTTCAGTTTTTTCAGTTTTTACAAGAATCAGGACCACAGCCGATTGGGTCCCTACACCCAGTTTGCCGATGAGGCCATCTCCTTCGATCAGATCGCCCGCTCGGTCAACGATGAATCCGGGGATCTGGAGATTTCCAGAAGGTTCTTTGAATCCTTGCCGTTGAGATGGACCGGTGCCTGGAGTCTGACCCGGGAACGGGAGGTGCTGGTTCCGCTGGACTGGTTTTACGCCATCAACGCATTCAACAGCCCATCGGCCGGCAATGGTGTTGAGGAAGCCCTGTGCCAGGGTATCTGTGAAGTCGTAGAGCGCCATGTCTCAGCGCTGATCAGCCGCCGGCGCATCCCCGCACCCCTGATCGACCCCCGTTCAGCCAAGGACCGCCTGGTCCGCGATATGCTCGGCAAATACGCCCAGGCGGGAATCGAGGTGTTCATCAGCGACTTCACCCTGGAGATGGGCATTCCATCGGTTGCGGTCCTGGCTTACGATCCCGCCACCTTTCCCGGCCGGAGTGAAATCGTCTGGACCGCCGGCACCACCCCCGGTCCGGAAAAGGCGCTCAGCCGTGCCCTGACGGAAACGGCCCAACTGGCGGGTGATTTCAATTCCGGATCCAACTACGTAGCCTCGGGCCTGCCCAAGTTCACCCGCCTGGAAGATGCCGCCTACGTGATCGGGGCCCCTGGTCCCATTTCCCTGGCCGACCTGCCCGACATTTCCAACCCCAACATCCGCCAAGAGGTGCAGGCCTGCGTCCAGGCCCTCGCGCAACGCAATTTCGAGGTGCTGGTGGTCGACACCACCCACCCCCAGCTGGCCGTACCGGCCTTTTACACCATCATCCCCGGCACCCATTTCCGGGAGCGTGCCGCCGGTGCCAGTGTAGCCCTGTTCACCGCCAAAATCACACTGGAACGCTTCGCACCCGATGCAGCCCTGGCGCGTCTGGAACAGATGGCGCACCAGCTGCCCGACAGGTATTTTATCCACTTCTATCTGGGCAGCTGCCATCTGGAACGAAACGATCATCAGGAGGCCCTGGCCTGCTTTGAACGGGCGCTGACGCTCGCCCCGGCGGATCAGGACGTTCCCAGCATCTACACCTACATGGGGGTGTGCCACAAGGAGCAAGGCGATTATGCCAAGGCCCTGGCGGTGTTGGCCAAAGCCGAAGTCCTGGACCCGGAACGCACCGATGTCCACAACCTCATGGGCTTCTGCCGTTTCATGCGCAAAGAGCATGAAGCGGCCATCCACAGTTTTGAAAAAGTCATCGCCTTGGACCCCGGTTCGGGCATCGACTATGCCAACATCGCCTCCAACTACCGCGACATGGGCAACACGGCCGCGGCGGTGCACTACTACCGCCTGGCCCTGGACCTGGACCCGTCCATCGCCTTTGCCCGGGACAACCTGGAACGCCTCAGCGGCCGCCGACCCTGACCCCAATTACCGCAAGCCTGCATCAAGAGCGGATTTCATCACTTGCCAGCTGCCCACCAACGGCTTACCTTATAGGCCGAAACCGATCACCTGCAACCCCAGGAGGAGCAAATGGCACAAGCGACATTGCGGGTTCCCACCATTTCGTGCGGGCATTGCGTATCAGCCATCGAGACTGAGTTGACTGCTATGGCAGGTGTCACGTCGGTCAAGGCCGACGCGGCCGCCCAAACCGTCACCGTCCAATGGGAAGCCCCGGCATCCATCGAAGCCATCCGGGCCACCCTGGCGGAAATCAACTATCCGGCCCAGTGATGAAGCCCCAGACCCTGATACTGCCCATCAGGGGCATGACCTGCGCCAACTGCGCCATGAACATCTCCCGCGGGCTGAAAAAACTGCCCGGCGTAGCGGACGCCACTGTCAATTTTGCCGCTGAACAGGCCGCGGTGAATTATGACCCCAAGGCTGTTTCGGCAACGGATCTGGTCCGGCAGGTTGAAAAGCTCGGCTTCAGCGTGTCCACCACCCGCATCGATTTTCCCGTGACCGGCATGACCTGCGCCAACTGCGCCATGAACATCGAGCGAACCCTCGGCAGGAAGGTTGCGGGAGTGGTGCATGCCTCCGTGAATTTGGCCAACGAACGGGCCACCGTGCATTACCTGCCAGACATGGTCACCCCTGACGACCTGATTTCAGCGGTTGAAAAAGCCGGCTTCGGCGCCCGGATCGAAGCCGACGGCCACCGCCTGGACAGCGAAGCCGAAGCCCGGCAAGCGGAGATCGCCGATCAGACCCGCAAATTTGGGGTCGGCGCCGCGTTTGCCCTGCCGCTCTTCATCCTGAGCATGACCAGGGATTTTGGCCTCAGCGGGGCGTGGAGCCACCAGCCGTGGGTCAACTGGCTCTTCCTTTTCCTGGCCACACCGGTGCAGTTTTATACCGGTTGGGACTTTTATGTCAGCGGCCTGAAAAGCCTGCGCAACCGCAGCGCCAATATGGACGTGCTGGTGGCCATGGGTTCCTCGACGGCCTACGGCTACTCCCTGGCCGTCTTGCTGTTGCCGGCCGTGGGGGGGCATGTCTATTTCGAAACCTCGGCCGTCATCATCACCCTGATCAAAATGGGCAAGCTGCTCGAAGCCCGAACCAAAGGCAAAACGGGCAACGCCATCCGACGGCTGATGGGGCTCCGCCCCGCTACCGCCACGGTTATTCGGGAAGGGGTCGAGCACGAAACACCCATCGACCAGGTACGGGTGGGTGATGTGCTGATGGTGCGACCGGGTGAACGCATCCCGGTGGATGGGCAAGTCACCCAGGGCGCCTCGGCGGTGGATGAATCGATGCTCAGCGGCGAACCCATCCCGGTCGACAAAACCGTCGGTGACACGGTGGCCGCCGGCACCATCAACGGCCAGGGAAGCATCGTCTTCAGCGCCACCCGGGTAGGCCGGGAAACGGCTCTGGCCCAGATCATCCGTCTGGTGCAGGAAGCCCAGGGCAGCAAAGCCCCCATTCAGGCTCTGGCCGATCGGGTCTCGGCCGTGTTCGTCCCGACCATCATCGTCATTGCGGTGCTGGTCCTGGCCCTTTGGTGGGTTCTGTCCGGGGACTTTGTAACCGCTATGATCCGCATGGTAGCGGTTCTGGTGATCGCCTGCCCCTGTGCCTTGGGCCTGGCCACCCCCACCGCCATCATGGCCGGAACCGGCAAGGGCGCCGAACAGGGCATCCTCTTCAAAAACAGCCGCGCGCTGGAAGTCACCACGCGCCTGTCCACCGTGGTGCTCGACAAAACGGGCACCATCAGCGAAGGCAGACCCGAGGTCACCGACCTGGTTCCCGACAGCAGCAGCGGGGTGACGGAAAACGACCTGTTGACCATGGCGGCATCGGTCGAGAAAGGGTCCGAGCACCCCTTGGGCCGGACCGTGGTCCAAAAGGCGCTTTCCGAAGGGCTGACATTGATTCCGGCCGAGGGTTTCCGGGCACATGGCGGCCACGGCGTCGAAGCCCGCCTGAACGGCCGCACCATCAAGGTGGGCAAACCCCATTGGTTCGATGAGATTTCAGGGCTGCTTTCCGCGGACATGGAGCGCCAACTCTCGGCCCTGCAAGCCAAGGGGAAAACAGTCATGGTGGTCGCCGAAGCGAGCCGGCTGCTGGGGCTGATCGGCGTATCCGACCGGATCAGGAGCGACTCAGCGGCGGCCATCGCCGCTTTGAAAAAGCTGGGTCTGCGGACGGTGATGCTCACCGGCGACAACCGCCAGGCCGCCGAGACCATCGGCCGCCAGGCCGGCGTGGACGAGGTGGAGGCGGAGGTGCGGCCCGAAGAGAAGGCCTCGCGGGTCCAGGCGCTCCAGGCAGCGGGAAAAACCGTTGCCATGGTGGGAGACGGCATCAATGACGCCCCGGCCCTGGCCCAGGCCGACGTGGGGTTGGCCATCGGCACGGGCACCGACATCGCCATCGAAACAGCCGATGTGATCCTGGTCTCCGGATCCCTGAGCGGTGTTCCCAAGGCCATCGCCTTGAGCCGGGCCACCATGACGACCATCCGCCAGAACCTTTTTTGGGCGTTTTTCTACAATGCCGCCTTGATCCCGGTGGCTGCCGGCGCCCTCTACCCCGTTGAGAGCTTGCCCATGATGCTCAGACATCTGCACCCGATCCTCGCCGCCCTGGCCATGACCTTTTCCAGCATCTCGGTGGTTTTCAACAGCCTGCGGCTCTACCGCACCAGAATCGGTGAGCGCTGAGGGCCAGGGGCACCACCGGACTGCCAATCAGGGACCAGCGCCTGTCAGGCGCTGGTCCGCGCCAGCAGTTCAGCCGCCAGATCCAGGTAGTCGAGGGCCCCGTTACTGCTGCGGCGGTAAAAGACCACCGGTTTGCCCGCCGCGGCGCTTTCGGCGATGGTGGTGTTGCTGCGAATGGCGGTGGTGAAAACCAAACCGCGATAGCGTTCATCGCTCTTGAGCTGCTCCATAACAACGTTGGCCACGCGGGTGCGCAGATCCACCAGGGTGGGGATGATACCGCAAACGCACAACCCGGGGTTGATCTCTTCGCGCACCGCATCGATGGTGTCGAAAAGCTCGGCCAGGGCACTGAATGCATAGGGGTGGGTCTGACAGGGCACCAGCACTTCCGAGGCGCAGGCGAAGACATTGACGGTGAGCAGGGAGAGGCTGGGCGGGGTGTCCATCAGCAGGAAATCGTATTTCCCGAACATCGGGGCCAAGGCCTCCTTGAGGCGGTTCTCCCGCCCCTCCAGCGCCACCAGCTCCACCTCGGCCCCCGACAGATCCACGTGGGAAGGGATCAGATCGAGCCCCTCCCATCGTGTGACGATGCGCACCGCTTCCGCCGTTTGGCTCCCGTTGCGCATAATGAGGTCATAGACCGAGGGCCGCGTCTCATCGGGGGCAATGCCCAACCCCTTGGTGGCGTTGCCCTGGGGGTCCATGTCCACCACCAGCACCGAGTGGCCGGCCAGGGTCAAGGCCGCCGCCAGATTGATCACCGTAACCGTCTTGCCCACGCCGCCTTTTTCATTGGCCACCGCGATGGATCGGGTTCTCTTGGCTGTCATCTTCGCTCCCGTGTTTGGTTAGTGAACCGCTAAAGGGCCTCGTCCCGGCCGGTTTCTTAAAAAGCCCGATAATGCGCCCCCTCAGGGATTGAGTTGCTGCAGGTCCGACTTGAGGCGGACGATCCGCTCCTTCAGGCGGTGGCAGGATGGTCCCATGCGGTCCAGCGCACTGGTAACCGTCGCCTTGTCCAGTCCTTGCTCGGTGAGCCGTTCCACCAGTCGGGTCAGGTCGGCACCCTGGTGTTGAAACCGTTCCAGCATCCGTTGCAGCAAAGCGGCGGCGCTGGCATCGGCCAGTTTCAACAAATACTGGAATTTGATATTCTCCTTATAGTCCTTGAGGTGAAACACAACCGCCCGCTCCGTTTCATGCTTCATGCGCTTGATCCCCGACGTCAGCGCCAGGAGCTGCTCCTGGCGGGCCTTGTCAGCCGGTTTTTTCAGAGCCCGCCGCACCAGGTTGACGACTTTATAGAACCCGAAGCGCATGACGGCAGCGGACTTGACCTGGGCCGAATAGCGCATGGTCGCCGCGGCCGGCGGCAGTGCCAGACCGGCCACCTTCCGAATCGTCTCCAGCTCCGTCCCCAGGCGCACGGCCGAACCTGAGCGCCGTCGGTTCGGTGCCGCAGGATCGATGGCATCGGCATACTGGGCCAGGGCTTCGTCGATCATGGCGCCATAAGGCCCGGCGATCTGATCCAATCTACCGATCAGGTCGGCTTCCTGCTCCCTGACGAAACGCATCACCTGGGGGTTGACGGTTTCAGCCATGTGGGCATCGACCGCCTGTCTAAAGTCCTGGAAGACCATGTACAAGGTTTTGGTAAACCCCACACTCAACAGCGTTTCATCGTAACGCTGCGTCTCGACCGGGTAACTGCGGACAAAATGGACCACCGCGTCGACCAGGCCGGCGGCATGCTGGTCGAAAAAGCGGTCGACGGCTATTTTCAGGTCGCGCTTGATCTGGGAAACAGCCCCGTCCAGAGTGCTTTTCAGGGTTCGATCGAGGTGTTGCAAGCGCTCCCGCTGATGGTGGATGCGCTCGGCCAGTTCTCTGACACTGCCGGCATCCCGGTCCAGCAGGTTTCGGTTGAAGGCGATCCAGTCGCTGATATCGTCAGCCGTGATCTCCAGGCGCTCAAGGTGGTTTCTCAACAGCAGGGCGTTGCGCTCCCGGCTGATCGTATGCTCCAGAAAATGACGCAGGCGGTCGCGCTCGGCGGTTGAAAAGTCGACCATGGCCGTCTCCCGGCGCCAATGGGCCAGGCGGTCGCGCTCTCTGTAAGATAGGTTCGATTCCGTTTGTTCCATGAGCGCAAACAGCGCAGAAAAGGAAAACACCCGCGGCTCGGGGCTGATCAGGCGCAGGTCGGTTTCGATTTTTCCAATCCCCTGGCTAAGGTCGTCCAGGGACTCATGCTCGCTGAGATCGCAGTTGACGACAAAGACCACCGTTTCCAGAATCCCCATTTTGCGGATCATGGACAAAAACCGGATGTCCGCCTGACGCAGGCCGGTGCGACTGCTGATCACATAAACCGTGAGATGGGCCATCATCAGGTAGTCCTGGATCATCGCCAGGTGCAGCGGATTGGGTGAATCGCTGCCCTGGCAGTCGGCGACTTCGACTTGACCGCCGAGGCCGGGGCGATCCAGTTCCAGCAGCACATCTTTCAAATAGACCGCCAGCGCATCATCCCCCACGAAATCCCGGTGGGCCGGGAAGCGGTCGCCTTCAAAGACAACCGTGGTGTGATCCGCTTCGACCAGCTGCTGCACCCGGTCATAGCCCCTGAGACAGGAAGCCAGCAGCACACTGCCGGCGCTGCGGGTGTCGTTGGTGATCAACTGCTCGGCGGACAGATCGCCCAACGCCGCCTCGAGCATGCGGCGGTCCTTTTCCCGCCGGATGTCAAAGGAGGGATGATCGTCGCTGCGATAATGGGCCGGCAGCAGGGCCGAGGCCTGATTGATCTCCAGGTTCACCTCATCCCAGTTTTTCAGGTAGAGGGTGGCCCGTAAACGATCGCCGATTCTCACCCGCGTGACGATGGAGGTGACCACCCCGGCCCCCCGCTTGAGATAGTCGGCTCCAAACAAAGCGTTGACCAGGGTGCTTTTACCCGATTTGATGGCACCGACCACGGCCACACGCATGATCAGGTCGGAAATCTGCTCGGATATGGTCTGGCAGACGGCCTTCCAGCGTGCCAGTCCGTTTGCTTCCAGATCGACGATCGTCCCCGCCTCATCGATCAGGCGCGCGGCATCATGGCCGATGCGCGCAAGCCGGTGCTTTAATGGTTCGTAGTCAGACATGCCCTTCTATTTTCCATCTAAATTGAGCGTTTCCCATTTTGGTATCTTTAAACTGCAAAGGCACGAATGGGGCTGCGGTGCGTATCAGCCGCCAAAATGGAGAACCCTTCGGGATTGCCGATCTTACCGCATCTGCGGTGTCAGAAGCCTTCGCGCATAGACGACTATAGCACAAAGCCATCTTCCTTGTATCTGCGGCAAGCGCGACAATCGCTCAGTTTAGATGTCGGGACATGGTTTTCGGGCGATGGCCCGGACTATAGCGGAAAAAGATCTTAAAACAAATCATTCGGGGCGTGTAGGCTATTCATCAGAACTGATAACCGAGGCTCAACAATGCGAAATGGAACCAGCCGAAGCTATAGACATCATCTGAATCGACTCCGCCTTCCAGCGTCCGGTAACCGGCGCCCACGCTCCATTGATCGCTCAAGGCGTAGCGCACTTTCAGGGCCAGATCCAGAGCCCGGCCGGGACCGCCGGCCAGTCCTTCAAAGTCCAGTACGGCTGTCC
>JAWOIA010000247.1:0-12856 GCA_046484885.1 Desulfosarcina sp.
TCAACCATTTCGGGCGAGGGAAAAACTTTTTTTGCCATGAACCTGGCGGGCATCCTGGCATTCAGTGACAAAAAGGTCATCGTGATTGACCTCGACATGCGGAAACCCAAAATACACCTCGGCTTCAACACCGAAAACGTAAAAGGTGTCAGCACTATCCTCTCTGGTATTGACCAGGGGCAGCTCGAAGGGCCCATCAGCTTCGGGTTCAATGTGCTCGATCAGAACGAGCGGCCGATCCTCTTTGACGACACCGTCCGGCCGTTTATGCTGGATTTCATGGCCCGGCGCCTGAACGTGCAACTGGCCCGGCTTCAGAAGCGCAATCCGAGGGCCTTCATGTTCGTCGATGAGCCGGGGCTTCAGTTCCTCTTTTCGGCCATGGCCGGATACAGCGATCTGAAGGCCAAAGGCGACCTCGATCAGTTCTTCGCACAGGTCGACCGGCCGCGCGGCATTCACCTCTGCGGCAACCCCGATTGGGACTTTCTGCTCAACCTGGATCTGGACGTGCTTTCGCTTGACGTCTACACCAACGCTGAAATCTTTGCCTCCTACGCCAAATCCATCACCCGGTTTCTCGACCGGGGCGGCGTCATCGTCTGGGGCATCGTGCCCACCGGTTTCGAGGCTTTCGACCAGGAGGAGATCCCCACCCTGATCGGCCGCCTCGAAACGATCTGGAAGACCCTGTGGGCCAGGGGCGTCGACCGCCAGCAGCTGCTCTCCCAGGCCATGCTCTCGCCCGCCACGTGCTGCCTGGTGAACCCGGACAAGGAGCGCACCGTGGAACGGGCCTTCGCCGCCGTGAAACGGATGGCCGTCCTCCTGCGGGAGAAGTACCTGCGATGAAAGGTCTCCTCCGCAGCCGCCGCACGCTCGCCCTGGTCGCGGTGATGGCGCCCCTCCTGGCGCTGTTCGCCTATACCATCTTGCGTTCGGGGCCCCTGGCGCCCATCCCGGTCACTACCACCGTAGTGGCGGAAGAGGCCATCACCCCGACATTGTTCGGCATCGGCACGGTGGAAGCACGTTACACCTTCCGGATCGGGCCGACTGCGGCCGGCCGAATCAAATCGGTGGCGGTTGACGTGGGCGACTGGGTCCGGGCCGGACAGCCGGTCGGTGAAATGGATCCCGTGGACCTGGATGCCCGTCTCGATGCCCAGGCGGAAGCCCTGAAGCGGACCGAGGCCGAAACGCGCGCGGCCGCGGCCATGCTGACGGAAGCGACCGCCCGGCACCGCTTTGCCGAATCCCAGGCCCGGCGCTACACGAAGTTGTTCGCCGAAAATGTGGGCAGCGCCGAGGTGGTTGAAACCTGGCGCAAGGACGCACAAGCCGCCGCGGCCGGCCAGCTCAACGCCCAGGCCCGGCTGGAGGCCTCCCGCCACGAAATGGCCCGATTGGAGGCCGATCGTGAAGGGCTCCTCCAGCAGCGCGACAACCTTCGCCTGGTGGCACCGGTGGACGGTTTCGTCACCATCCGTCACGCCGATCCCGGCACCACGGTGGTGGCCGGCCAGGCCGTGGTGGAGATGATCGACCCGGCCAGCCTGTGGGTCAATGTCCGCTTCGACCAGGTCGGGGCCACCGGCCTTGCGGCCGGGTTGCCGGCAGCGATCGCCCTGCGCTCCCGGGATGGCGTCCCCCTGGCCGGCCGGGTGCTGCGGGTCGAACCGATGGCGGACGCGGTTACCGAGGAGCTGTTGGCCAAGGTGGCCTTCGAGCCCTTGCCCGCATCGCCGCCGCCCATCGGAGAACTGGCCGAGGTGACCGTTACGCGACCGACCGAGCCGGCGGCGCCGGTTGTGCCCAATGCCGCCATCCGGCGAATCGACGGCCGCCTGGGGGTATGGGAAATGATCGATGGCGATTTGCGCTTCACCCCGGTACGGATAGGCGCCACGGATCTCGACGGACGGACGCAGATCCGTGAAGGGCTGAAGGGCGGCGAACGGGTGGTGGTCCACAGCCCGAAGGCCTTGACGGCCCGAAGCCGGATCAGGGTGGTCGAACAGTTGCCGGGGGTGGCCTCATGATCAGTCTGGCGGGACGTGACATACTGCACGCCTGGGGCAAATTCGTCTTCACCGGCATCGGCCTGGGCCTGCTCATCGGTGTTACCCTGTCCATGGCCGGCATCTACCGCGGCATGGTGGAGGATGCCAAGGTGCTGCTCGAAAACAGCGGCGCCGACCTGTGGGTGGTGCAGCAGGACACCCAGGGGCCGTATGCCGAATCCTCCAACCTGCACGACGATCTATACCGTGTGGTTCTCGGCGTGCCGGGGGTCAGGCGCGCTGCCAACGTCACCTACTTCACCATGCAGGTTCGTCGGGCCAGCAGCGATGTGCGGGCCATGGTGGTCGGCATTGTGCCCGGTGGGCCAGGCGAACCGGGCTGGCCCGGCACCCTGGTGGCCGGTCGCCACATCACCCGCAGCCACTACGAGGCGGTCGCCGACCTGAGCGCGGGTCTGCACCTCGGCGAACGCATCAAGATTCGCCGCAACTATTACACCGTCGTGGGCCTGACCCGACGCATGGTCTCCTCGGGCGGTGACCCCATGGTCTTAATCCCCCTCAGGGACGCCCAGGAGGCGCAGTTTCTGAAGGACAACGACGCTATCGTCCGCCAGCGGCGCCGCACTGGGGAAAACCCGAGCCTGAACCGCCCCGGGGTGCCCGGTCTGCTCGATGCGGTCATCGCCTCCCAGAGCACCAACCCCTATGTCAATGCGATTCTGGTGCAACTGGCGCCCGGCCGCGATCCGGATCGCGTGGCCGAGGCCATTCGCCGCTGGAAACGCCTGGAAGTCATCACCCGCAGCCAGATGGAGCAGATCCTGGTGGGCAAACTGATCGCCACCTCGGCCCGCCAGATCGGCATGTTCCTGGTTATACTGGCCACGGTCAGCGCCGCCATCGTGGCCTTTATCATTTACACCCTTACCTTGGGTAAGATCCGCGAAATAGCGGTGCTCAAGCTGATCGGCACCCGCAACCGCACCATCGCCGGCATGATCATGCAGCAGGCCGTGGGCCTGGGGGTCATCGGATTTGTAGTGGGCAAGATCGCGGCCACCTTCTGGGCGCCCATCTTTCCCAAATACGTGCTGCTGCTGCCAGGCGATGCCCTGCGCGGCTTCGTCGCAGTGGTGGTGATTTGCGTGCTCGCCAGCATTCTGGCGATCCGGGCGGCCCTCAAGGTGGATCCGGCCGAAGCGATCGGGGGGTGAGATGGCCGAACGGGGGGTCTTCATCGAGGGCTTGCGCAAGATCTACGGCGCGGGGGATGCCGCCGTGGAGGCCCTCAAGGAGGTGGCGATGACGGTGGCGCCCGGAGAAGTCGTCGGCCTGATCGGACCGTCGGGCTCGGGCAAAAGCACCCTGTTGAAATGCCTCGGCGCGGTGATCGAGCCCACTGCCGGCCGCATGACCCTGGGCGGCAAGGTGATTTACGACGATGCCTGGCAGATTCGGGACCTGCGGGCTTTGCGGCGCGACAATATCGGTTTTGTCTTCCAAGCCCCCTACCTGATCCCCTTCCTGGACGTCACCGACAACGTGGCCCTGCTGCCCATGCTGGCCGGCCGGCCCAACGGGGAGGCGCGTCAACGGGCACGTGAATTACTGGAGGCCCTGGACGTGTCCCACCGGGCCGCCGCCATGCCGGCCCAGCTTTCCGGCGGCGAACAGCAGCGGGTGGCCATCGCCCGCGCCCTGGTGAACCGGCCGCCGGTGATTCTGGCCGACGAACCCACGGCGCCCCTGGACAGCGAACGCGCCCTGACCGTGATGCGCATCCTCAACCAGATGGCGGCGCAGTACGAAACCGCCATCATCGTGGTCACCCACGATGAAAAGATCATCCCCATTTTCAAGCGCATCTACCACATCCGCGATGGTCGCACCCATGAAGAAGCGGGCGAGGGGAGGGCCTGGCAATGAAAACGCTTTTTTCACGGTCGCGGGTGGCCCGCCCAGGGACACGCTATCCATGATCTTAACCCCATCAACACGGAAGGGAGAGTGACCCGTGAGTTCAGCCAACCTTCGCACGTGCGCCCCCGTCGACATTTCCGAGGAGGATGTCATGGCGGCCATGAAAGCCATGCAGGGCTATATCGACATCACCCCGGCCGACTTCCGGGAAGTCTACCGGGTGGCCTATGCCCTGGCCCAAGAGCGCATGATGACCGCCCTGAAGGCCGCCGAAATCATGACCGCGCCGGTGCACGTGATCGGCGCCGGCTCCGATTTGATCACCGCGGCCACCCTGCTGGCCGAAAGGGGCATCTCGGGCGCGCCGGTGACCGATCCAGAGGGGCGGGTCGTGGGTGTCATTTCCGAAAAGGACTTCTTGCGCAAAATGGGGGCCGGCCAGAGCGGATCGTTCATGCAGGTCATCGCCCACTGCCTGAAAAGCAAGGGATGTGTCGCCACCCCCATGGTCAACCGCACCGTCGGCGACATCATGACCGCGCCGCCGATTACGGCCGCGGCCGATCTTTCCATCGGCGCCATGTCGGCCCTGCTGATGGAAAAGAACATCAACCGGCTCCCGATCGTGGGGGCGGATGGCAAACCGGTCGGCATCGTGACCCGCTCGGACCTGGTCAATTCCTTTTGCATGCTGGGATAGACGGGAGCGCGCATGAACTACTTGAAGAAAATGCTGGGGCACACCCAGAGCCCGCCGCGGGTGGGCGCGGTCGAAATCCTGTGGTCCTGGCTGGGGAGCTTTCTGGGGATCGCCCTGGTGGCCCTGATTCATTACAAGCTGCTGGATCAGACCGCCCTGATCATGATCATCGGGTCGTTCGGGGCCTCCGCCGTGCTCGTTTACGGCGCCATTCGCAGCCCCCTGGCCCAGCCCCGCAACCTGATCGGCGGCCACGTGCTATCGGCCCTGATCGGGGTGACGGCCTTTCAGCTCCTGGGCGGGCAGTTGTGGCTGGCGTCGGCCCTGGCGGTCTCCACGGCCATCGCCCTGATGCACCTGACCAAAACCCTGCACCCGCCGGGCGGGGCCACGGCCCTGATCGCCGTCATCGGCGGCGACAGCGTGCACCAGTTGGGGTATCTCTACGTGCTCGTGCCCGCCGGTCTGGGCGCGGTCGTCATGCTGATCGTGGCCCTTTTGGTCAACAACATCGCGCCCGCGCGGCGCTATCCCGAATTCTGGCTTTGAAACCGACCTATCCACCGCAGTGCATAAAGGAGAATCCGTCATGCAAAAAAGAAAAATCATGGAAAACATCTACTGGCTGGGCGCTATCGATTGGGACCGTCGGCTTTTGACTCCCTGATCCCACTTCCGGATTTTGCCGAAACCATGATGCCCTTTCGGACCATCATCGCCAAAAACATGGAAAAGCTCAAAGGCTATGACATTCAAATGATCGCTCCGGGCCACGGCCAGATCTTCGACCAACCGGCCTGGATCCCTGGAGGCCTACCAGGATTGGGTGACCGGTGCCCCGCACAACGTGGTCGTGCTGCCCTCCGTCTCCATGCACGGCAGCACCCGGCAACTGGTGGATCGTCTCACCGCCGCACTCGTCGGGAACGGGGTTCGCGTGGAGCTGTTCAACCTGGCGGTCACCGACATCCGCAAGCTCGCCATGGCGCTGGTCGATGCCGGCACCATCGTCGTGGGCGCGCCCACCGTTCTGGCCGGCCCATACCCCCTGGCCGCCTATGCGACGCTGCTGACCAACGCCCTGAGGCCCAAGGCCAATTTTCTCTCCATCCTCGGGTCCTATGGCTGGGGCGGCAAAACCGTGGAAACCCTGGCCGGTATGATTCCCAACCTGAAGGTCGAGGTGCTGGATCCGGTCTTGTGCAAAGGGGTTCCCGCGGCATCGGATTTTCAGGCGATAGACAAACTGGCCGCCAAGATCGCTCAAAAACACAAAGATTGCGGATTGCAATAGGCTGAACCGGTAAACCATCGCCGATGTTCGGCGAACGGGTCAAAATACGACCCAAACTCGTTTTATTTCCACGTGTACATGAAGTACACGTGGAATTGCCATGACCCACAGAAAGGAGAAAATCATGTTTTGTTTTCAATGTCAGGAAACGGCCAAAAACATCGGCTGCACCGTCAAAGGCGTTTGTGGAAAACCCGAGGAGACCGCCGATCTGCAGGACCTCTTGATCCATGTCTGCAAGGGAATCGGGGTCTACGGCGAAAAGTTGAAAGAGACGGGAACGGTTGACAAGGACGCCGCCCATTTCATAACCAAAGCCCTTTTTTCCACTATCACCAATGCGGCCTGGGACGACGATGTGTTCATCGAGCGGATCAAGAAGGGCCTCAAGGTGCGCGATGCCGTCAAGGCCCAGGTCGGCGCCATGCCCGGCGCGCTCCCCGATTGCGCCACCTGGGTGGCCACCGACAAGCAGGCGATCATCGACAAGTCATTGTCCGATGAGCTGCGCATCACGGCCGCGCCCAACGAAGATGTGCGCTCCCTGCGACAGCTGCTGATCATCGGCTGCAAGGGGATTGCCGCCTATGCCGATCATGCCGCCATTCTCGGTTTTGAAAAAGACGAGATTTACGGCTTCCTCATGGAAGCCCTGGCGTCGACCACCAAGGATCTTTCGGTGGACCAGATGGTCGGTTTGGTGATGAAAGCCGGCGAGACGGCCGTGGCCACCATGGCCCTGCTCGACGAGGCCAACACCACCACCTACGGACATCCGGAAATCAGCCAGGTGAACATCGGGGTGGGCCAGAACCCGGGGATTCTCATCAGCGGCCACGATTTGAAGGACATGGCCGAGCTGCTTGCCCAGACCGAGGGCACCGGCATCGATGTCTATACCCACGGCGAAATGCTGCCGGCCAATTACTACCCAACCTTCAAGAAATACAAGCACTTCGTCGGCAACTACGGGGGATCGTGGTGGCGCCAGAACCCGGAGTTTGAGTCCTTCAACGGCCCGATTCTGCTCACCACCAACTGTTTGGTGCCTCTGAAAAAAGACAACACCTACCTTGATCGGCTCTACACGACCGGCGTGGTCGGCTATGTCGGCGCCACCCACATTCCCGATCGGAAAGAGGGCGGCGCCAAGGATTTTTCGGCCCTGATCGCTAAGGCCAAGAGCTGCCCGCCGCCCACCGAAATCGAAACCGGCACCATCGTCGGCGGCTTTGCCCACAACCAGGTGCTGGCACTGGCCGACAAGGTCGTCGACGCGGTGAAATCCGGGGCCATCAAGCGCTTCGTGGTGATGGCCGGTTGCGACGGCCGCCAGAAATCCCGCGCCTACTTCACCGAGGTGGCCGAGAAGCTGCCCAAGGACACGGTGATCCTGACCGCCGGGTGCGCCAAGTACCGTTACAACAAGCTGGCCCTGGGCGATATCGGCGGCATTCCGCGCGTGCTCGATGCCGGCCAGTGCAACGATTCATACTCTCTGGCCGTGATCGCCCTCAAATTGAAGGAAGTCTTCGGGCTCAAGGACATCAACGAACTGCCCATCTCCTATGATATCGCCTGGTACGAACAAAAGGCCGTGGCCGTGCTGTTGGCTCTGCTGGCGCTCAATGTCCAGGGCATCCGACTGGGGCCCACGCTGCCGGCATTCCTGTCACCCAACGTGGCCAAGGTGCTGGTGGAAAAATTTAATATCAAACCCATCGGCACGGTCGAAGAGGACGTTGCTGCCATGATGGCCGGAAAGTAGTCCTGATTCCGATGTGGCCGGAGAGGAGTTGACATGGACAAACGCGGCTTGTCGGCAGCCAATTTGGGGCCGGCAAGCCATTTAACTTTCACGACGGTCGCGCTGGCACCCATGACCGGGTCTCGGTTAAAAATGGGATAGGCTCTTGAAATCGGCTGTAGCCGGTTGGTTCTCCAGACCGAAAAATTTTAGCGCTTTCTTGTTGCTCCGCGCCAGGGATAATGGTCGGAAAATGTCGTCATTGAGGTGAGACGTTCCTGGCAAATAAGCGCATTGGCATCGCTATCAGACTATCAATACTGCACCCCCTCCCTGCCAAAGGGTTCAGTAGAGCCGTCGGCCAGAAGCGATGGCTCCGAAAAACAAAGAAGTACTGCGTGCCCAGCGGCGCCGAAAAGAAAGCCCATCCGGCGGCATCACCCCGACCACCTGCAATTCCCCAAAGACAACCGACGGCCTCCGACGCTCCCGAACCCCCAGAAGTCGATCACCGGGCGCCTGAGATCGGTGATCGCCAACGGCTTGGGCTCGGGCTAGGATACCGGCGCGCGCAAGCTCGTTCTGCAGGATACGGTAGCGGGGATTCGCGCACACCACGACGGTCACGTCCTCGCTGTCGCGCGCCATCGACCAGAGCGCCTGCACGGTGTAAAGACCGCTTCCGTTTGCTGGGAGTCGATCACGCGCCGGTCCGGGCATGCGAGCGCTGCACCCAGCGCCGTGGGCAGGCCCTCGCTTGGCCGGCGGATCGAGCGGGTCCACCCAGAGCGGCATGACCAACGCGATCTCGCCGTCGTCGATGGCCACCTGCGAATCACTGGCATGAACCAACGGTTGAAAGGATTTCCGAAGCTGCATGTTTTGACACAGGGGCAAGGGGGCGACCAGGAAAAGGTCCCTTGTGCATCTCAGTCGTGCCTTACAATCGCTGGCTCCCTGAAAACCCGATTTTCGGTGCTGCCCCGAAACGCTCCCCATCAAGTTGTGCTTATACCAGCCGTGAGGCGCAGTACTTCAGGCCGCAACGGCATTGGCAATATTGCAGCGTCGGTATTGGACGGGTTTAGCAAGACATATACTTCCCCCAAAAACCCATCTCCCCTCCGACCGCAGCCGCCGTCGCCGACGGCAGAAATGCGACCAGGCATCGCATGATGCTTTGGGTGCCGTACGCTGAACGGTCTCTCCGGTATAAGGCTTCACGACAGCCGACCCGCACCAGAAAGTTAGGGGTCGGCTGCAGGCAACTGCCGCCTTAGCTCTTGGGGATGCGAATTTTCTGGCCCGGGAAGATCAGGTCCGCATCTTTGATGACCTCACGATTGGCCTCGAAGATGCGGGGATAGTCGTTGGCATTGCCGTAATACTTCTTGGCGATGGCCGAGAGCGTGTCCCCCTTCTGGATGGCGTAGTACTCCACCGCTTCGACCGCAGCCGGCGCGGTCAGGCCGTCGGCCCTGACCTCACCGATTCCCTTGATATTGCCGGCCATGAGGACGGCCTTCTCCATGGCCTCGGCACTTTCGGCCTGACCGCTCAGGGTGGCGACACCGTTCTCGACGCTGATCGCCAGGTTGGAAATCCCCGGGTTTGCACTTTCGATGTGTTTCTTGATTTTCTCCGGCGCCTCGTCTTCGCTGCCGAAAATCTTGTTGCCGATGTCTTTTACGAAATCAAAAAGTCCCATGCGAATCTCCTTTCGTTCTGCGTTTCGGGTTTTGCCTGGCGGGCTTCGGACTGTCGCACGGACAATCGAAGTCACCGGACGCCCAGGCTCTCTTCGAGCTTGGCGGTAACCTCGCTTCCCAGCCCCAGGCCTTCGGCTAGGTCTTGCAGGTACTGCCGTTCGGCGGCGGTGTCGACTTCGATCGCCAGAAGGGAGGCCGCATACAGCTGCGCCCCGAGCTGGAGATTGCCCCTGGCGGCGGCTGTCAGCGACGCCAGATCCAAGGGTTTGCCCATCTCCGCGAGCACGAAATCCCGGGCCTCCGAGTCGGCGCCGCCCTCCTCGAGTCTCCCGAGGATGCGCTGAATCTCGGTCTGGTCGATCTGACCGTCGGCCTTGGCGGCATTGATCATGGCCTTGAGCGTGATTTTGGCCTCGTCTTCAAGCTGTTTTTTCTCCTCTGCGTTTTGGGGTTCCCGGATCCCCAGCGGCACTTCCCGGGGCGTCTGCTGGGCCTTTTTCAGGGCGGAGTAGGCCATGGCGCCGAGAACGGCCAGGGCTCCGCCGCCGACGGCGCCCTTGACCGATCCCCCGCCCCCGCCGAGAAGCGATCCGGCCAGGGCCCCGAGGCCGCCGACCGCCAGGTTCCGCTTGCCCCCCAAAGAGCGCTCCGCCCCACCGAAAACCTCGGAGAGCATGCCGCCGATGCCGCTGCTGCCGCCGCTGCCGCCGAGAAGGCCTGAAAGGGCGCTGCCGAGTCCTCCGGTGCTCTTTGAGAGTTCGGGCAGCCCGCCGCCGGACGCAGCGCCGCCGGCGCCAAGGGCGTTTTGCAACCGCTGGTTCGTGGAACTGGACATGCCCCCCTGCTGAATCAAGGTGCCGATAAGATCGCTGAAATTGAACATGCTGGCCTCCTTTGTCGTTTGGGGTAAAAGAAACTGGATCGATAGCTGCGCCGGTCAAAAACCGCCTCTGGTGGGGCCGCCAAAGCCTCCGAATCCCTTGCTGCCTCGGCTGCGCTGGTTGCGGCCGATCTCCTGCCAGGCGTGGTCGGAGCCCGTCACCCCGCCCAGGATCTGGCCCAGAAGGACGGATATGGCAAAGTCCGAAGGAAAGCCGGAGTTATAGGCGTCGTAGCTGTTTTTCTGCTATAAGCTTGGATATGCCGTTTCCTGAAAAACGCGACTGCCGTGAAATTCTTTTGGGCAGAGCCGCCAGGAAGGTTCGACGGCCCTGCCGAATCTCTCCGTGCCCGCCCCTCGGAGGCCCCGCCGGTGCCGGTGTCGCAAACTTCCAGGTTATCGGAATTGCCACTCCCCCCACCCCTGCATGAAAAAGACACCACCCCGGAATCCCAAGGCCAGAAGCCGAAGGTTTTGGACGGACCCGGTGGTTTACTCCACCGCCAGGTTCGCCCCGTCCGAGCCAAGATCGCAACCTACTATCGGCCGACACGGTAGTACATCCCGCTTGCCAGGCCCGTTGGGATCTTGATCCGTCTCGGCGGTGCCGGGGCCACAAACTGGTGTGCGACCATGAATCCTGCCGGGGTAAGGACCAATGCCGGCGCAAAATACCTCGCATGGTCTTTTGCGGATCGCCTTCCTAAATCTGCTCTCCTCCACATTCAAAATCAATAATAAGGACACGGCGACGGACGAGCGCGCCCTGCATCGATCCGGCAATGGGTCAAGACCCGACTGTTCCGACAGCGCTGGACAAGTCGGCGAGAAGCGTCTTTTCGTTTTCGCTCACCCGCTCACCGCCAAAGCCGAGAAAACCGCCTTCCTTGGCTGCCTTGGCCACACGGTCAGCGATCACCGTCACGAACTTGCGGTAGGCGTCGGCATCGTCCTTCGCCCCCTTCGCATGGAGAATCTCGAGGGACGTGCGAGTCTTAGCCAGGGCGGTTTCGCGGACTTGACGGCGAAGGGTGTCGATGTCCTTCCCCTTCACCATTTCTTTCAGGGACTGCTGGGCGGCCTTCATTTCTTCTTGCTGACAGATGTCGCGCAATAGCCCGTTGTCACCCTTGGCGGCCTCGATGATGGCCCCCGCCGGCGCGATGGCCTCCTTGAGGCTGCCGAAAATCCCGCTGCCGTCCGCCACCGCGACGGCAAGGGCAGTCAGGTAGGGGGTGGTACGCAGCACTTCCCATTCTTCCATTGCAAAATCACCTTTTCTTGCCATGGTCTCCTCCTTTTCCGATCGGGGTTAAAAAGCCCCTCGGCCTCTTTTCATTCCTCTGGGTCTTTTCCCGGTTGCTCAACCCGCCTTTCGTAAACATGACCCACAGCACCCGCGCGGCCAGTCAATAGATGGCACTGTCGTAGCACTACGGATCACACTCCTATTTTCGATCAACTTAATGTTACGCAGGCTTCGGCCCCTGTCCACTGGACAAAAGTCCAATAGACAGTATCTTTGCATGTATTGTAGAGGAAACCCATGCTTCTTTTTCAATGTAAGCGTTCACGGGGTATTTGCCGTTCGAATCAAATCCAGGAAAAAAAATCGGGCAGGAGATTTTGGAATTAGACTTTTCACAGGTTGCAGATCTATTTCTTAGTCCAATTGGAGGGTGAATCGTTCGATGAGAAACATTTCAGATATGGCTGGCAATATTTCAGCTGTGAAAAACCCCGCTTTAGATGTCTGGCGTCTGAGCATGATGGCAGTCGAACTTGGGACGGCGGCTGTAACGACGATCATGCTCCGGAATTGGTACTGGGCGGTAAATTGGTCAAATCCCGACCGGCGCTTGAACGCCGAAGGCAACCGGATGATCGCCGAGAAAATCACGGCAGCCATGGAGGTTACTGCGGCATTTCAGCGTGCGGCTTTCGGGGCATGGTCGGGCACATTCAACCCGTGGCGCTCAGGCCGAAAAATTCTGACCCCGCTGCATCGCAAGGCAACAGCCAACGCACGGCGCCTGACGCGGCGCAAGCACTTTTGAGAACCCTGATCCGCCGGCTTGTCAGCTTCGACCAGGGTGGCGTTCGGCGGTTCATTTTTCTGGTGAATTTTGCGGTGATGGGAGGTAAAATCCGCCAGTCAACCAGAGTTCAAATCAGCTAAGTGATAAGACCCTTTACGGAATTGGTCGCAATAGTATCCCCGTGAAGCCCCGAAAGCCGTTTCCTCGCAGGCGAATCGGCTGAGGTTCCCCTCTCGGGCCGCAAAGCGCTCTCCACGAATCGGGAGTCGATCGTTTCCCCAAGCGAAAGGAAACCCCGACCATGTTCATTCCCCTGGGTGACGACAATTCGGACCGGCGCATCCAGCCGATTGTCAATTACGCCCTGATCGGTGTCAACCTGCTCGTCTTCTTCCTGCTCCAGGGAATGGGCGAGAACCACCGTTTCACCTACGCCTTTTCCACCGTGCCCCAGGAGATCGTCACCGGGCGGGACATCGTGACCCAGCCTGGCATCGTCACCGACCCCGCGACCGGCGCCCGGTTTCGGATGCCGGGCCT